>CALGIY010000246.1 GCA_937914965.1 uncultured Thermoanaerobacteraceae bacterium
AAGAAAAGAAATGAAGGGACACTGCGAAATCGGCTGCCGCATCGCTCAGGCTGTTCCAGAGCTTGCTGTAATCTCTGACTGGGTTTTGAAACACCATGAATGGTGGAACGGAAACGGATATCCCCTTGGTTTAAAGGGTATAGAGATACCTCTTGAGTGCCGCCTCCTGGCTGTTGTCGATGCCTATGACGCCATGACCAGCAACCGCCCTTACCGCAAAGCACTGTCTGAAAAGGAAGCTTTGGCAGAGCTTAAAGAGTGGGCAGGAACTCAGTTCGACCCCCAATTAGTGGCGATATTTATTAATTCTCTCGAGAAAATAAAAGCAGCAGCACGGTAAATGACCGGGGAACCACGAGGACCACTGATCAAGGTGGTTTGGTAATCCTATGTGGAATACCACCTTATGGTCCCTCATCAGCGGTTCAGCGAAGGCCCGCTCTTAAACCTTTCCAACAACTAACCACCAACAAGCAAAAATAGGGCACTAAAACCATCCGTCCCTATGTCCCATTTTATCCATATTTCGCCAAGCGCTTGTCACCATTATACCTTGGAAATAATGTCTATATGTGATAGAATGTTTCAAAATTAATAAAAATCTGGTTTCCATTGTTTCCGTTATTGGACAAATCAGTTGGTCACAGAGCAAAAAAGTCTCAGACATAAAAACATTTCTATACTAGTACACACTAACACACTACACTTCCAACAGGACTTACCACTAATTTTCCATAACAATGGCTGACTATCAATTGCTGTTCAATTCAGGTTAGAACTGGTAAAGGAAGTGTATTGTCCTTGAATATACCTATCCGCAAGCAAACAGAAGGTTTTGATAAGGGAACCCATTTAAAATATCAGGCCTTTCTTAATAACCTTGATGAAGCTATTGCACTTTTCAAGATCATTACAGATGAAAACAGCTTCCCGCTTGATATTACATGCCTTGGTGTTAATAACGCTTTTGAAAAGCTTTTTAGGCTCAATAAGGAACAAATCATCGGCAAAAGAGTCATGGACTTTTTTCCGGAAAGTAAAATATGCCCGGGATATCAGCGGTGCCTTTTTAGGGGTGCCAACTTTTTGGTGAAAAATGTGCGGTTTGAACACTTCTTTGATACGCTAGATATCTGGGTTTCTATTAAAATCACTGGCCCAGAAAAAGGTTACTTTGTCGCAACATTCAGCGACATTACCAGAGAAAAGAAACTTGAAGAACAGGTACGCTATCTAAGTCTACGGGATCCCTTGACAGGTCTTTTTAACCGTACATATTTTTTACAAGAACTGTCGAGTCTTAAGGAGAACCCCCCATTCTCGGTTAGCCTTTTCATCTGTGACATCGATGGACTGAATCTCATAAATGATACAAAAGGCTATCAAACCGGCGATCTGCTGCTACAGGCAACTGCTAAAATACTCAAGGACTCCTTTAATTACAAATCTATAGTAGCCCGGATCGGGAGTGCTGAATTTGCCGTTCTTACACCGAACAATAATGAAATAACATTAGAAAACAGCGTCCAGAAAATTAAGAAACAGCTCTCCATGTTTAACCTGACCCATCCGGAACAGCATTTAAGTATTTCTTGGGGGTATGCGGTTAGAACATGGCCTATTAATATACATGAAATTATTAAAGAAGCAAGGAACGACATGCGCCGGGTTAAATTATATGGCAGCAAAAGCTCCCGCCATTCATATATGCGTGCCTTGATGAGAACACTGGAGGCACGAGACATCGTTACCCAGTCCCATGTTGAACGTATGCAAAGACAGATTTGGTCTTTTGCTGCGACAATCGGATTTCCAGAGAACAAAAAAATAGCTCTCTATCTCTTGGCACAGTTTCACGATATCGGCAAGGTAGGAATACCAGACAGCATTCTTAATAAGCCGGGTCCGCTGACACTGGATGAAAGAAAAGAAATGCAGAACCACTGTGAAATCGGCTGCCGCATCGCTCAGGCTGTTCCAGAGCTTGCTATAATCTCCGACTGGGTTTTGAAACACCATGAATGGTGGAACGGAAACGGATATCCCCTTGGGTTGAAGGGTGTAGAGATACCTCTTGAGTGCCGCATCCTGGCTATTGTCGACGCCTATGACGCCATGACCAGCAACCGCCCTTACCGCAAAGCACTGTCTCATGAGGAAGCCTTGGCAGAACTAAAAAGGTGGGAAGGAACTCAGTTTGACCCCCAGTTGGTGGCGAAATTTATTAATTCTCTCGAGAACATAAACGCAGCGGCACGGTAATCGGTACCAGGTTTGCTTTATTGCTTTAAACAGATCCCCCTTCCACCAGTTCAGCCACCGGTACCCGGATCCGCTCGCCGGTTTCCAGATAACGCACCTCGGCACTGTCCCCAGCCAGACTCTCGATCCACACCGGAAATCCACTGTACTGCACCTCAACCGTTTTAGCAGATTCCAAGATATCTTTGGCCTTTTCCAGGTCCAACTCACACCAACCCCTTTTTTACTTATGGTTCCCCCCTTCATAAAAAGTATCACCCGCCGCTGAAAATTTACCACAAAAAAAAAGGCACAGGAACTATCCGTCCCCATGCCCCATTTTTTCCCAGGTGTCTGGCACCATCTTAACAGGCACCATCTTAACATAATATTTAGATCATATCTTCCAGTACCTTGCCCAGTTCATCGATGGCTTTACCATATCCTGCCCAGTC
>CALGIY010000247.1 GCA_937914965.1 uncultured Thermoanaerobacteraceae bacterium
CCATGTCCTGTTTTGTTGGGTTTATTATCCCTAAATTCAGTCCTGTTCATGTGTTTCCCGTATATTTACCTTCCGGGGTTGCATACTAAAAGGAGAAAACGACAAGATATGTACAAGGAGATGCAGCAATTGCGGATCTTGATGCTTTCCTGGGAGTATCCACCGCGCAGTGTTGGGGGATTGGCCCAGCATGTTTATGATTTGACCACTGCCCTAGCGGCGGCTGGGGAGGAGGTGCACCTGATCACCATCGGGGCGCCAGAGTTAAAGGAGCGGGAGGAGATTAACGGAATCCATGTCCACCGGGTTCAGCCCTATAATCTTTCTGCACCTGATTTTCTGACCTGGATCCAGCAGTTGAATTTGCGGATGATAGAATATGCAGTTCCTCTTATTAACTCCTTGGAAGATTTGGACCTGGTGCATGCCCATGACTGGCTTGTTGCCTATGCGGGAAGGGTTCTTAAACATGCTTACAGAGTGCCGCTGATCGCCACGATTCATGCCACCGAGTACGGGCGCAACCAGGGACTCCATAATGACCTCCAGCGTTATATCAGCGATGTGGAGTGGTGGTTGGCCTACGAATCCTGGCGAGTGATTGTTTGCAGCCATTACATGGAACAGGAGATGAAGCGGGTCTTTCAAGTGCCTGCTGACAAGATCCGGATTGTTCCCAATGGTGTGGATCTTGCTCGTTACCAGAAGGGGGAGGGGGCGCATTTATCTCGCTCCCACTATGCCATTCCTGATGAAAAGATTGTTTTTTTTGTAGGAAGGCTTGTCCAGGAAAAGGGGGCGCAGCTGCTTCTGGATGCTGTTCCCAAAGTGCTCCAATACTATTCCAAGGCCAAATTTGTTATCGCTGGTAAGGGCCCGGCTCAAGAGTATTTAAAAAACAAGGCCCGAGATATGGGGGTTTATGAACGGGTCTACTTTACAGGGTATATCGATGATGACACCCGGGATTTCATCTATCGTGAGGCAGATGTGGCGGTGTTCCCGAGTCTTTATGAGCCTTTTGGAATGGTTGCCCTGGAGGCGATGGCTGCCCGTACCCCGGTTGTGGTTGCCGATGTAGGCGGACTTTCAGAAATTGTCCAGCACGAGGTGAACGGACTGAAGTGCTATCCTGGGAACGCCAACTCCCTGGCGGATAATATTCTGCGCCTGCTCCACGAGCCGGAGCTGTCACATCGGCTGGCCGAGTGTGCTTACCAGGACCTACGCAAGCTTTATACCTGGGATGAAATTGCCTATCAAACCAGGGAAGTCTATGCCGAGGTACATGATGACTACGAGGAGAGTGCCTGGAAGACTGATTCCTGGCTTTCAGGGATTGATCTGCAGAAAAAAATACACAAGGAAATCGTTGATACTGGAAGGTATGCGGTTCCAGGCTACCTCATGGGAGAACAACGAACAGAAGAAATGGTCGAAGCTGTCAAGTCAGGGGGGAGATATCATTGAAAGCAGTGATTATGGCGGGGGGTGAAGGATCCCGCCTCCGCCCTCTAACCTGTGCTCTACCCAAACCGATGGTTCCTGTGCTGAACCGCCCCTGTATGGAACATATTATTAATCTCTTGCGCCAGCACGGGATCCATGAAATTGCGGTTACACTGCAGTATCTTCCGGAAGATACTGCAGTGTAACCGCAATTTCATGGATCCCGTGCTGGCGCAAGAGATTAATAATATGTTCCATACAGGGGCGGTTCAGCACAGGAACCATCGGTTTGGGTAGAGCACAGGTTAGAGGGCGGAGGCGGGATCCTTCACCCCCCGCCATAATCACTGCTTTCAATGATATCTCCCCCCTGACTTGACAGCTTCGACCATTTCTTCTGTTCGTTGTTCTCCCATGAGGTAGCCTGGAACCGCATACCTTCCAGTATCAACGATTTCCTTGTGTATTTTTTTCTGCAGATCAATCCCTGAAAGCCAGGAATCAGTCTTCCAGGCACTCTCCTCGTAGTCATCATGTACCTCGGCATAGACTTCCCTGGTTTGATAGGCAATTTCATCCCAGGTATAAAGCTTGCGTAGGTCCTGGTAAGCACACTCGGCCAGCCGATGTGACAGCTCCGGCTCGTGGAGCAGGCGCAGAATATTATCCGCCAGGGAGTTGGCGTTCCCAGGATAGCACTTCAGTCCGTTCACCTCGTGCTGGACAATTTCTGAAAGTCCGCCTACATCGGCAACCACAACCGGGGTACGGGCAGCCATCGCCTCCAGGGCAACCATTCCAAAAGGCTCATAAAGACTCGGGAACACCGCCACATCTGCCTCACGATAGATGAAATCCCGGGTGTCATCATCGATATACCCTGTAAAGTAGACCCGTTCATAAACCCCCATATCTCGGGCCTTGTTTTTTAAATACTCTTGAGCCGGGCCCTTACCAGCGATAACAAATTTGGCCTTGGAATAGTATTGGAGCACTTTGGGAACAGCATCCAGAAGCAGCTGCGCCCCCTTTTCCTGGACAAGCCTTCCTACAAAAAAAACAATCTTTTCATCAGGAATGGCATAGTGGGAGCGAGATAAATGCGCCCCCTCCCCCTTCTGGTAACGAGCAAGATCCACACCATTGGGAACAATCCGGATCTTGTCAGCAGGCACTTGAAAGACCCGCTTCATCTCCTGTTCCATGTAATGGCTGCAAACAATCACTCGCCAGGATTCGTAGGCCAACCACCACTCCACATCGCTGATATAACGCTGGAGGTCATTATGGAGTCCCTGGTTGCGCCCGTACTCGGTGGCATGAATCGTGGCGATCAGCGGCACTCTGTAAGCATGTTTAAGAACCCTTCCCGCATAGGCAACAAGCCAGTCATGGGCATGCACCAGGTCCAAATCTTCCAAGGAGTTAATAAGAGGAACTGCATATTCTATCATCCGCAAATTCAACTGCTGGATCCAGGTCAGAAAATCAGGTGCAGAAAGATTATAGGGCTGAACCCGGTGGACATGGATTCCGTTAATCTCCTCCCGCTCCTTTAACTCTGGCGCCCCGATGGTGATCAGGTGCACCTCCTCCCCAGCCGCCGCTAGGGCAGTGGTCAAATCATAAACATGCTGGGCCAATCCCCCAACACTGCGCGGTGGATACTCCCAGGAAAGCATCAAGATCCGCAATTGCTGCATCTCCTTGTACATATCTTGTCGTTTTCTCCTTTTAGTATGCAACCCCGGAAGGTAAATATACGGGAAACACATGAACAGGACTGAATTTAGGGATAATAAACCCAACAAAACAGGACATGG
>CALGIY010000248.1 GCA_937914965.1 uncultured Thermoanaerobacteraceae bacterium
CGGATAGCCGTGCGTTGCTGCGTGAAGCCTGGCGTCGTATTCAGGCCAAAGGTTAGGAGGGGTGGCCGCATTTGTTGATGCAGAACATGCCCTCGATCCGGTTTATGCACAGAATCTAGGGGTGGATATCGAGAATCTTTATGTATCCCAACCAGACACCGGGGAACAGGCCTTGGAGATTACTGAAACTCTTGTACGGAGTGGTGCCCTGGACATAGTTGTGATCGACTCTGTGGCTGCTTTGGTGCCGCGGGCAGAACTAGAAGGAGAGATGGGGGACACCCATGTTGGCCTGCAAGCACGTTTAATGTCCCAGGCTTTGAGAAAGTTAACCGGGGTAATCAGCAAAACCAAAACAACTGTCCTCTTTATCAACCAGATCAGGGAAAAGGTTGGCATAATGTTTGGAAACCCCGAGGTAACAACAGGTGGCAAGGCACTTAAATTCTATTCATCGATCAGGCTGGAAGTCAAAAAAATTGATTTGATTAAACAGGGAACAGATGTGGTAGGGAACCGTGTCCGCATCAAAGTTGTCAAAAACAAGGTTGCTCCACCCTTTAAACAAATCGAATGCGATCTCATGTACGGGAAAGGGATTTCCTTAGAGGGAGGTCTATTGGACCTTGGAGTAGATTTCGGGATCGTTTCCAAATCGGGGGCATGGTTTGCCTATGGTGAGGAACGCCTTGGCCAGGGCCGGGAAAATGCCAAAGAGTTTTTAAAAGAACACCGAGATTCTGCCCTGGAAATTGAACAAAAAATACGAGAAATGGCTGGTATTTCACAGGGAGAGGCTGTCCCCGAAAATAAACAAACAGATAAATCTGGCGTGGACACATCAAAAGAGGGTTGATCACGCGGATATTTCTTGACATGATCGGGAAACGATAATAGAATTTATAAAGCAGAAACAGTAAGTAGAACTTCTTCCACAAGTTTTGATTATAGAAAAAGTAAATCTTTGTTTCTTTCCGACAACTTAATATTGTGGGGAAGTTTCTATGATAAACCGAGTTTCTTCTTACTCGGTTTTATTATTAAAATGACAGCAGCTATTTAATTGGAGGGAGGTGAAAGGCATTAAACTGGCAGTAATTTACGTTATCTTAGCAGTTATTACGCTCCTGGTGGGGATCCTGGTTGGCTATCTCCTACGCAAGTATTTGGCAGAGGCCAGGATTACTTCAGCAGAAGAAGCGGCTAAACGAATTTTAGAAGAAGCGAAGAAAGAAGCAGACGCTAAGAAAAGAGAAACAATTCTCGAAGCAAAAGAAGAAATACACCTCATGAGAACAGAAGCGGAGCGTGAGAACCGTGATCGGCGCAATGAGATCCAACGTCTGGAACGGCGTTTTCTCCAAAAAGAAGAGTCGCTTGACAGAAAACTGGACAACATGGAGAAGAAAGAAGAGCACTTGCTCAAACGGGAACAGGATCTAGCGCAAAGACGGACTCAGCTTGATGATCTGCTGAAAAAGAGGACAGAAGAGTTAGAGCGTATTTCAGGTTTGACAACCGAAGAAGCTCGAACCTTGATCCTGAACAATGTTAGGGAAGAGGTTAAACGTGAGGCCGCTCTTATTATTAAGGAAGAAGAGTCGCGGGCCAGAGAAGAAGCTGATAAAAAGGCGCGTGAGATTGTGGCCCTGGCGATACAAAGGGGTGCCGCTGATATTGTAGCAGAAACAACTGTTTCTGTAGTCCACCTTCCTAATGATGAAATGAAAGGAAGAATTATCGGAAGGGAAGGCAGAAATATCAGAACATTGGAGACCCTAACAGGGGTTGATTTGATAATTGATGATACTCCGGAAGCAGTGATCCTATCTGGTTTTGATCCGATCCGCCGCGAAATTGCACGGATTGCCTTAGAAAAGCTGATTGTCGATGGGAGAATCCACCCGGCCCGGATCGAAGAGATGGTGGAAAAGGCCCAAAAAGAGATGGAACAGCAGGTTCGAGAAGAAGGAGAACAGGCTGCATTTGAAGTAGGCGTGCCTAACTTGCATCCTGAGTTGATCAAACTTTTGGGAAGACTAAAGTTCCGTACAAGTTACGGGCAAAATGTTTTAAAGCATTCTCTGGAAGTAGCATACTTGGCAGGCACCATGGCAGCAGAGTTGGGTGTTGATGTCCAGTTGGCCAAGCGTGCTGGGTTGCTCCATGATATTGGAAAATCTATTGACCATGAAATAGAGGGACCTCATGTAACCATAGGAGCAGATCTTGCACGAAGATACCGGGAAAATCCTGAAGTTATTCACTGTATTATAGCTCACCATGGCGATCAGGAACCTGAAACCATTGAGGCAGTACTTGTCCAGGCTGCAGATGCTGTTTCAGCAGCACGGCCTGGAGCACGGCGGGAAACCCTGGAGACATACCTTAAAAGGCTAGAAAAATTAGAAGAAATCGCAGAATCTTTTGATGGTGTTGAAAAAACATACGCAATCCAGGCAGGACGAGAGATCAGGATAATAGTGAAACCGGATGTCATAGATGATATGCAAGCGGCACATTTAAGCCGGGAAATTGGGAAAAAGATTGAGGAAAGCTTAGATTATCCCGGTCAAATCAAGGTAATTGTCATTAGAGAAACAAGGCATGTCGAATATGCAAAATAATGATATATAAACTTTGGACCTGCAGAAGCAGGTCATTTTTTTTGTGATACTAGGAAAAGGAAGTCATTATCAGGCAGGATTTATATAATCTCCGGCGAAGATATAACAGATTCTATATAACAGTTAATCGCCAGGGAGAGGGATATAAAAGTGAATAAAAGCAGTAATGTTCCCCATATTGCAAATTTATTAACATCAATACTCATACGTTACCCCGAAATTGCGACAATTAATTTGGATTCCAAGGCCCAAGTGGTGAAATTTACTTTTTATCTAAAGAATGTAACCAATAAGATGGAGACAGTTGAAAAACATCTACAGCAGTCGCTCAAGACCTATTATTATCTCGGCGATATTGAGGTAACAGTTTCTTCTTTTGATTCCCAGCAGCTGGATTTCTTTACAATCCTAGAATTTCAGCGTGATACCAGATCTCTTTCCCAGAAGGAGATTGCTCTGATTATTGCTCTACTCAAAGATGAATTTGCTGCTTCCCTGATCACAGATGAAGATGATGATTTAATTGTAGATGACCTGACACTGCATGAAGAACTGGTCAGCTATATGCTCGAAAATGTAAAAAGAATCAGAGCAAATCAGGAGTTGATTGCTCTGCGTGATGAGGGGAAAGTGGTGGTTTACAACAAATAACGTTTAGATCATTAGATCACTAGGAGGTAAGTTTTTTGCGGGTCCTTTTTTTTGGAGATATTGTCGGGCGCCCCGGCCGACGTGCGGTGAGGGAAGTGCTCCCATCCTTAAAGGAAAAGTATGTTCCTGATCTGATTATTGCTAACGGTGAGAATGCGGCAGGGGGGAACGGTATCACCCGGAAAACCGCTGATGAGCTTTTTAACTGTGGGATCCAGGTTCTGACTATGGGAAATCATGTTTGGGACCAGAAGGAAATCTATAACTTTATTGATCAAGAGGACCGGATAATCAGACCGGCCAATTTTCCTGCAGACACCCCTGGACGGGGTTTTTTAATAACCACAGTCAATAACACCAAAGTTGGGATTATCAACCTATCAGGTCGTGTATATATGCCACCCCTTGACTGCCCATTTAGGATGATTGATCAACTTCTTCCGTTGATAAAAAAAGAAGCTAAGGTGGTTATCATAGATTTCCATGCCGAGGCAACATCAGAGAAAATGGCCCTGGCATGGTATGTTGATGGTCGCGCTAGTGCATTGCTCGGTACCCATACCCACATTCAAACTGCAGATGAGCGTATTTTGCCTGAGGGTACGGGTTACATAAC
>CALGIY010000249.1 GCA_937914965.1 uncultured Thermoanaerobacteraceae bacterium
GTTGCATACTAGAAGGGGGCCTTCTGGTATGCAACACCCCCGGTTTTTATCGATCGACCTGAAGATGCCGGGAAACTGGTGTGGGATGACTTTGCCATCAACAACCTGGCTATCTACCTGCTGGACAAAAGGAACAGGGAGAAAAAGGTTGCCCTTTTTGTTAAGGGCTGCGATTCCCGGGGTGTAGTAAGGATGCTCCAGGATAACCAGATCAAACGGGAGAATCTTTACCTGATCGGTATTCCCTGCCCTGGCCTGAAAGATCCTAAAACAGCTGTGAGGGGATATTACAAAGATCCCGGTCAGGTGCCTAAAGCGACCAAGTGCCAGGAATGCCAGCATCCTAACCCGGTCCTTTATGATGAAATGCTTACCTCTCCAGTTGAGGAACCACCGCAGAAGGACAGGTTTGCTGAAGTGAGTGAGTTGGAGAAGAAATCTGCGGATGAAAAGTATGCTTACTGGCAGGCACAGTCTGATAAATGTATCCGCTGCTTCGCCTGCAGGAATATCTGCCCGGCGTGCAGCTGCCAGGAGTGCCTGTTAGACTGCAGCAAACCGCGCTGGTTGGACAAAGAAGTAGATGTTGCCCAGAACCAATTTTTTCATATGATCCGGGTCTGGCATGTGGCTGACCGCTGTATTGAATGTGGTGAGTGTGAACGGGTCTGTCCGGCTGGTCTGCCCCTCATGCAGTTGAATAGGAAATTGATCAAAGACATTAATGAGTTGTTCGGACCCTATGAGGCTGGATTGGATCTTGAACAGAGGCCACCGCTTACTCACTATGAGACCGGTGACCCCGAAGAGTTTATGTAAGATATGGTGCAAGGAGGTGGTTTTAAGATGAAAGCTGTTTCCAAAGAGAAGCTTCCGGCGCTGCTGGAGGAGTTGGCCAAGGAGGGGACTTTATATGTACCCTCTAGTTCAGGAGATATGAGCAGGTTTGTTCCCTGGAAAAGCGATATCCAGATCGACCTGGATCATAACACAACCATGTCACTTAAAGGTATCCTCTTCCCTCAGACGGAGGTTTTGTACGACTATAAGTTTGGTGAGGAAAACACTGTGGAGCCTCCACCCCCTGGCAGCGAGAAGATCATTGTCTTCGGGGTGCGCCCTTGTGATGTTCAGGCTATCAGGTGTTTGGATGAGGTTTTTCTGACTAGAACTTATGTTGATAGTTACTACAAGGAAAAAAGAGAGCGATTGATAATCATCTCTCTAGGGTGTACTGTGGCTGAGGATACCTGCTTCTGTAAAGATATGGGTGTCAACCCCGTGGAGGCCGAAGGTGCGGATATGGTTCTATTCGACCTCGATGGAGAGTATGGTTTTGAGGAAAAAACTGATAAGGGAAAAGAGATAGCAAAAAAGATAGCTTCGCAGTTAAGTGAGACCAGTAAAAAGAAACCGGAGGCCCCATCTTTCTCGTTACAAGTAAACAGCAAGGGTATTGTTGAAAAACTGCAGAAAATGTTTGAACGCCCCATCTGGGAAGAGGTTTCCCAGAAGTGCATCGGCTGCAACACCTGTGCGTACCTTTGTCCCACCTGTCACTGTTTCGATATCAACAGCAAAAATACAGAGGCCATGAAAGGGTATAAATACCGTACCTGGGATGCCTGCCTGGGTAAAGATTATGCTCTGATGGCTGGCGGCCATGATGTTAGACCTTCTAAAGTGGAGAGGATCCGCAACAGATATCTCCATAAACTGCTGTTTTTCCAGGAGCGCTACGGGATGTTTCTCTGCACCGGGTGCGGGCGCTGCCTGCGCGAATGTCCGGCAGGAATGAATATTGCTGGGTTTATCAACCAGTTGGAGGGGGTGACCGTAGATGGCTAGTTCCGAACAAAACCCACTCGTACCTGAGATGGGTACGATCACTAAAATCATAGATGAAACTCCTGATGTGAAAACATTTCATGTCACTACCCCGAACGGGAAGCCTTTTACTCCTAAACCCGGGCAGTTGGCGATGCTATCCCTCGTCCCTGTAGGGGAGGCGATGTTCTCTATCACCTGGCAGGGGGATGACTACTTGGAGTTCAGCATCAAAAGGGTCGGTGTGATGACCGATGCCCTCCATGAAGTAGAGGTGGGAGCAGCGGTAGGTGTGCGCGGCCCCTATGGTAACAGCTTTCCCGTGGATATAATGAAGGGGAAAGATATAGTCTTTATTGGCGGCGGCATTGGGCTGGCACCTCTCAGGTCCCTAATCAATCATTGCGTTGCCAACAGAGATGACTTCGGCAAGTTGGAGGTACTTTATGGATCAAGGTCTCCAGCAGACCTGGTTTTTAAATATGATCTTTTCGATAACTGGCCGAAGGTAAAGGATATGGATGTTTATGTGACTGTTGACCGTGGTGATGATGACTGGAAGGGGAAGGTGGGGTTTGTGCCCGCTTACCTGGAGGAATTGAAACCTTCGCCAGAAGGGAAGATTGCGGTGACCTGCGGCCCGCCTGTCATGATCAAGTATGTACTGCAGTCATTAGAAAAACTTGGTTTCAGTGATGAACAGGTGATCACCACACTGGAGATGCGCATGAAATGCGGCGTTGGTAAGTGTGGGCGCTGCAATATCGGCAGCAAGTACATCTGCCTTGATGGCCCAGTCTTTAGCCTGGCGGAACTCAAAAAACTGCCGCCAGAGTGGTAAAATATTTTGGTGTTGATATGCGGGCATGGGGATGGTTCCTGTGCCCGCATATTTTAAGAAGCAGAGAGAACCGTCCCTTTGCTTCCTCTAAGAAGGATATTGTAAGATTGTATCGAATGATTATAAGAATGTGTCAATATAGGAAGATTCTTTTTTTATTTCCTATCGTTATACTCCTATTGATATAACGATAACTAATTTTTAAAAGAGGCATTTTTCTGTCTATTTTTTTATATTATCGTTATTCTCAGTAAAGTATAGCGATGAACACTCCGAGCCTTTACACCTAAACTTACTTGGAGCATGGTGTGTTGGCCGATAGGGTGCAGCGAGAAATCGGCGTGCCTCCCTTTTCACGGAAAGGAGTGAATAAGAATGATTATTTCTTTTTGATGACTAGCTAGCACTGGATTAGAACCCAGTGTTAACTAGTCATTATTTTTTTATTAGGAGAGCGATTGTGCTGGTCGCCGAGGTGCAGATAAAAAGGGAAAAAGGAGATAAGTTGATGCGCACACTTGAGGATGATCTTGCAGCAGCTGTAAACTTCCACGGTCATCTTTGTTCAGGAATGATTTTAGGGGTAAGGATGGCACGTTTTGCTTTAAGGTATTTAAGAATTGATGATCCCCGGCATTACCGGGACCTAGTGGTTTATGTGGAAATGGATCGCTGTGTTGCTGATGCTGTAAGTGTTGTAACAGGGTGTACTCTGGGCAAAAGGCGGTTGAAGTTTGTTGATCTGGGGAAGGTAGCGGCAACCTTTGTGGATCTGAACCAGGATTGCGCCCTGCGGGTAGCAGTCTCACCCGGTTGCCCTTATCCGGAACATGGTGAGGAAATTGTAGAGTTTTGGGGTTCGCTGCCAGATGAGGTTATTTACAGGTGGCAAGAGGTTAGGGTTGATATCCCTCTGTGTGACCTGCCCGGTAAACCGCGGCACATCACCAACTGTGATTCTTGCGGGGAACAGGTTCTTGATGGTAGAGAGGTGGTCAAGGGTGACAGAACCTTATGCAGGGCTTGCTCTCAGGGGACCTATTACCTTTCGGTACCGATTGCTTGATTCTGTTTTTGATAGGTGGGAAGAGATTGGAACGGTCTAAGGGGAATACGCTTATCGTTATAGGTTTGGGACTTCTGCTGATGATTACAATTATTATTTCTTTTCGGCTAGGACGCTACCCTATCCCTACCAAAGAAGTGCTGGGGATTTCGCTGTCGAAAATCTATCCCATCGAGCAATTTTGGACGGACCGGGTGGAAATGGTTCTGATCAATATACGTTTGCCTCGTATCATTTTGGCCTGTCTGGTAGGTTGTTGTCTGTCTGCTGCAGGGGCGGGCTATCAGGGTGTTTTTCAAAATCCCATGGCAGCTCCGGATATTTTGGGTGCTTCTGCGGGTGCCGCCTTTGGTGCTGCCCTTGCCATCCTTAATTATGGAAGCAGTTTTATGATCGCCATCAGTGCTTTTTTCTTCAGCCTATTAACGGTATCGTTAGTCTATTTAATCAGCAAGAAAGTCAAGGGCAAAAGTATATTGGGATTGATTCTGTCGGGAATCATTGTCAGTTCCCTTTTTTCCGCTGCTACATCATATATCAAATTGGTTGCCGACCCTACTGATCAGCTTCCTGCAATAACCTATTGGCTGATGGGCAGCTTAGCCGGAGCAAAGATCGGTGATATAAAGTTTGTGATCATACCCATGACCATTGGACTTGTTCCTTTGCTTCTTTTGAGATGGCGCATGAATGTTCTCACCATGGGTGACGATGAGGCCAGGACCATGGGGGTAAATGCTAATCAAGTTAGGTTCATTGTTATTATCTGTGCCACTCTGACTACCGCGGCCAGTGTATCGGTCAGCGGTATGATTGGCTGGGTGGGTTTGGTTATCCCTCATTTAGCAAGAAAACTTGTAGGGAACAATTATAACCATTTGATGCCTGCCTCCATCTTATTCGGCGCCATTTTTCTGCTGCTGGTGGATAACGTCTCTAGGAATCTTCTTACTACTGAGATTCCCTTGGGTATACTCACTGCCTTTATCGGAGCTCCTTTTTTCATCTATTTAATCACAAGGGAGGGGAGATCTATTGAGTATTGAAGTGTCAGATCTTTGCTTCAGCTATGGTGAGAACCGGGTTCTTGATCAAGTTAATTTTACGGCACAGGACAATCAATTGTTATCTATTTTAGGCCCCAATGGGGTAGGGAAAACCACTCTGTTTCGTTGTATCCTTGGCTTACTCAATGGCTACAAGGGTCAAATACTACTGAATGGCATTAATATCAAGGGCCTGGGCATCGAGGAAATGGCGAAGCTAATAGCCTATATACCCCAATTTCACTATCCATCATTTAATTTCAGTGTGTTTGATATGGTGCTCATGGGTACATCTGTTCAGATATCTGCTATTTCTAGCCCTGGCATAAAACAGAAAAAGCTTGTGGATGCAGCCCTGAAAAGGCTGGGGATCTATCATCTGAAAAACCGGGGATACACCAAAATAAGTGGTGGTGAGCGGCAGCTTGTTTTATTGGCACGCGCTCTGGTGCAGGAGGCCAAAATACTCGTTATGGATGAACCTACCTCAAACTTGGATTTTGGCAACCAGGTTCGCGTTCTGACAGAGATAAAGTCCCTGGCAAAAGAGGGCTATACTGTTATCCAATCGACCCATAACCCTGACCAGACATTCCTGTTTTCGGACAGAGTAATGGCCATGAAGGATGGAAAGGTCTTAGCCTGGGGTACACCTGGTGAGATTTTTACGGCAGATTTGATTTACGATCTTTATGGAGTGGAGGTGGAAATGGAGAGTCTTTATCATGATCAAGCAAGGGTATGTATTCCTAAAAGTATAGTGGAAAAGGATTATACCTACCGGTGTTGCTCTTAATTTATTAAAAAGGAGGAAAAGTCAATGAGGAAGAAAAGGAGTTCTGCCATAATTCTTGTGGTTTGTTTAAGTTTAATAATGTTAGTGGCAGTGGGGTGCAGTAACAGTGGTTCAAATGAACCCACTACAGCCACTGATCCGAAAACCATAAATTTTACTGACTCTGCAGGACGTCAAGTGGAGGTTCCCGCTCAGATTACCAAAATTGTTCCATCGGGTTCCATGGCTCAAATTGCGCTGTTTGCTTTGGCTCCTGATATGCTAGTTGGTGTTTCCAACGAATGGAATCCTGTTGCCGAGCAGTATCTGGATAGCAAATACTATGATCTCCCTGTACTGGGTCAGTTCTTCGGAACGGGTGACCTAAGCCTGGAGGAAATAGCCAAGGTCGACCCTCAAGTCATTATTGATAAAGAAAAACATAACGACAGATTGAGGGAAATGT
>CALGIY010000250.1 GCA_937914965.1 uncultured Thermoanaerobacteraceae bacterium
TCTGGGGGTTCATGGTGGAGGCAGCTCCCAGGTCTTTCCCGGTCAATAGATCTAAAAGATACCCTACAACTGTAGTAGTGCCGATATCAAAAGCCATCCCCAGCATCTTACCGGATGTGTCCCCTGACTCCACACCTACTACCTCATCCCCAGAGACCACAGCAGTGCAAGCAAATTTCTTTTCCCGCAGTGTCATAGGCAGGGATTGGAGTGCAGGTAGAGAAATACGATAGTCCTTGCCTTTTTTTGCTTCCAGTGCATTCTTGGTCCGACCCCAGTCTGACCGCTGGTCTTCTATAGAAGGCTGAGGAACATCCAGGTAAACCTTATCTAGATGGGGATCCAACCTCATGCTTCTCTCAGCACCAGCCACAAGGATCTTATGCCCCTTTGTCCCGCTGAGAGGAAGTTCTACAGTCATATCCCCTTGAACTACAGCAGAACAAGCCAGACGAAATCCTTTGCTTCCTTAGCAGCCTGGATAATGACATGATATTATCCAGGCCCTCGATGACCCGCACCCGGCATTTACCGCATTTTCCTCTTCCTCCACAGGGAAAGTCGAAATCCAGCCCGGCAAGATCCATCGCTTCTTTCAGAGGAGTTCCAACCGGTATTTCCAGCTCTTTGTTAGTAGGTTGAAAGGTTACCTTGCAGTTTTTCAATGTCATAAAGGCCTCCTTATCATAATGCTGGAGTAAAAGGCAGGTTCGTAATATAAATACTTCTGTACACAGGCAGAGATAAAAAGGTGTTCAAAAAACACCTAACATTCCCAAGTAATATTCGACAGGAGTTGACATTATTCCTTTCTTTGAAAGCAGGGTAATTATCCAGGAGAAAAGCGAAGTGAAAATTCAGATAGAAGCAGTCAGGCAATACTCTTTTTAAACTTGGCAACACTCAGTGCAAGGAAGACAACTGAGAAGACCAGCAGGGATATGACCTGGCCCACCAGGTATGAAAAACCGATCCCCTTGAGGACGATCCCCCCGGATGATGTCCAGGTAATAGGTCAGGGGGATGACATAACTCAGGTAATAGATTATTTTGGGCATAGCAGCCCGAGGGAATAAGAAACAATGTGCCTTCCTGCCTCCTCACCAGAATCATAAATCACCAACCGGGAATATTATATATAGATAAATTACAAAAAGAGAGGTGACCGGTCGGTAATGCCGCGGCGAAAACGAATTTATTTTCTAGCAGCTTTACTCACTTTAGTTGTACTGGTCTTTGCAGCGGGGCAGTTGATCGGGCCCCAGTCCTTAAAACCGCTGGCCGCCCGGCCCGACTACCATTCGATGAAACAAGAGGTAGAAAGCTACCTCAACACACTGCCTGGGACCTATGGTATTTACTTTAAAGACCTGGAATCAGGTGAAGTGGTCGGTATCAATGAAAAGGAAGCGATTCCCCCGGCAAGTACCATCAAACTACCTGTGGTGCTCTACCTCTACGAACAGGTAGCAGCCGGGAAGCTGGATTGGAGGGATCGTGTTCGTTACAACAAGAACACAGACTACCAGGGTGGGGCAGGAGACCTGCAGTTCTCGGCGCGCCACGGAGATACCTACTCCCTGCGCTGCCTGGCCACCATCTCCATCACCCTCAGCGACAACATCGCTCACAACATGTTGGTACGCCACTTGGGATATGACAATGTGATGGAATTCATCAAAAGACTAGGGCCAGACACCACCCGCCCCTTTGGGAGCGCTTCTACTACAGCCGCTGATATGGGTGCCTTTGTAGAAGAAGCATTTAAATTTGCCCAAAGTAATCCGGAACAAGGGGGCCGATTCTTAAATGACCTAGCCCACACCATCTACCATGTAGGCCTGCCAGGTAAATTACCAACCAAGCTAGTGGTGCCTCATAAAGAGGGAAGCATCATCGGTGTAGCAACAGATGCCGGAATCATATTTTCCAGGCGGCCCTATATCCTGGTCGTGCTCTCCAAGGGTGTCTCCGATGAAGACACCGGATTCAAAAACATTGCAGAAATCTCCCGCATCATCTATGACCACCAACAAACCCTCCCCGCAGCAAAAAATCTCAACCTACCAATTGGTAGTTAGTGGTTGGTCGTTAAAATAGTTCGCGGGGACTGGACACGGGGATGGACAGGGGGACGGTTCTGCTGTCCAGAATGGTGGTTAGTGGTTGGTAGTTGGTAGTTGGTCGTTGGTGTTCGGTCAAGACATGGGTAACACAAATGGTTCAACACATAGGTAACACTCCATTATAATTTTAAATGAAATTATCCTAGAGGAGGTTTCATCTAATGCCATGGACGGAACAGATGTTTACCAAAGAATAGAGTTTATAACCCATGCCTTCAGGAAATTGCCAGTATTTCCCGGGTGCCTGGCACCGTCTGCTGCTCATGCCTTCAGGACATTAAAGCAATAAAGCAAGCCTGACCCCGTTAATAATGCTTCAAAATGTGATACAGATTATCCCGCTGGGCTGCACGCAGTCCAGCGTTTTTGATTAAACCCACAAGTTCCTGCTCAGAACTGGAATAGCAGGCGCCTGCTGCCCGCACCACATTCTCTTCGAGCATAGTAGAGCCGAAGTCATTGGCTCCGAAAGCAAGGGCAATTTGTGCGATCCTGACACCTTGAGTAACCCAGGATACCTGCAGGTTCGGGATGTTATCCAAATAAATACGGCTTACAGCGAGCATGCGCAGGTAATCCCAGGAGGAGGCTGCCTCCCCGCCAAGGGCGGTATTACCGGGTTGGTAGGTCCAGGGGATAAAGGCGGTAAAACCGCCGGTCTCATCTTGGAGTGAGCGCACCGCTTCCAGATGAGAGATGCGGTCTTCAAGTCTCTCCCGGTGCCCAAAAACCATAGTAGCAGTGGATTTCATTCCTGACTTGTGAACTGCGGCAGATACCTCCAGCCAACGCTGAGCACTGGTTTTGTGCGGGCTGATCTCCCGGCGCACTCGTTCTACAAGAATCTCCGCTCCCCCACCAGGCAGAGAATCAAGCCCAGCATCCTGCAGGCGCCCAATCACCTGCTCCAGAGAAAGGCCGCTGGTGTGAGCCAGGTAGTCAATTTCTACAGGGGAAAGGCAGTGCAGTGTAATCGGGTAGTGCCTTTTAATCTCCTGGAAGAGGTTTTCAAAATACTCTAAAGTAAGGTCTGGATGAAGGCCCCCCTGCATCAAGATCTGGGTACCCCCAACTGCGAGCAGTTCCTCGATCTTCTGAAAAATCTCCTCTTTGGTAAGCAGGTACCCTTCCAGATGCCCTGGAGGCCGGTAAAAGGCACAAAAGCGGCAGCCACAGCAGCAGATATTGGTGTAATTGATGTTCCTGTCGATCACAAAGGTAACAACACCATCTGGGTGTTTCCGCCTCCGGACTTGATCTGCCAGAAAACCCAAGTGAAGGAGCTCCCCATTTTCCAGCAGGAAAAGGCCCTCTTCCGGTGAAATCCGCTCCCCAGCAAAAACCTCAGCACTGATCTTGTCCATACTTAACTGATTGGACAACTCTATCCCTCCAAACCTCTACCTGAACCGGCTGGTCTAAGACCCCACAGTGCCAAGCGTACTCAAAGAACTGGTGAAGGCCATCCAAATAAAGGTCATAGCTCAGGTGCTCAAAGTAATCTTCCACAACTGCTGCAGGTATACCGGTCAGGCTTTCCGCTTCTCCTGCAGCAGTCTTTCGATTCCTGCACCCCCAAATCTTTGCCTCCTGCAGTGCACACCAGATCTCCCGCATCAGGTCAGGGTAACGCTCTGCAAAATCACGCCGAGCCACCCACAAGGCAAAGACCATCTGCTTTCCGGTAAATTTCTTCCACTCAGCTCCCAGATCATAGATCAAGAACGGAGAATCTGATGAATCCTGTTTTTCCGATAAAAGACGCGGGCCGATAACCCTCAAGGCCTCATCTCCGATCACCAAAGCTGCTTTAGGATTACCCCACCAGAGAGATGTTCCACGCGGCCTGTAAAATAAATCAACACCGATGCGATAAAACCTTTTCAGGAGAATCTGCAGGAGAGCTATACTAGCAGCGGAATAGGGCGTCAGGGAGATGCGCTCACCTTCGAGTTCTGATACAGGCACCTTACTTAACAGCGCCACACTCCAAACCGCCCCATCACTGGCAATGGCAAGCCCAGGCAAGGCAATACAGGATTTTCGCTGACGGGCATAAGCAATGGAAGAAACAGCTGTCACCTCAAGGTCGCCGGCAGCCAGCATGCTGTTCAGCTGACTAGGGTGATCTGCCACGATCCGGGCAGGGAGTTTGATCAAACCTTTTTCCAGAGGATAAAAAATAGGAAGACAGTTGATATACCTGACCCTTCCCAGCCGCG
>CALGIY010000251.1 GCA_937914965.1 uncultured Thermoanaerobacteraceae bacterium
ATCTCCAACCAGATAGATCTGATCACGGTCCGAAACCAGGCCTCAAAGGATGAACTTATTAAAATTGGGGTAACCAAGCCGCCTATTGTGGTTACCGCGGACCCGGTTTTTGCGGTGACCCCGGCACAGTTTGACAAGGAACTGGGGCAGTCTCTAATTGCCACCCTCAGGGCAGGTAAAAATGACCACCAGACAGCCCCGGAGACAGCCGAAGGGAATGAAACCTCGGACGCCATCGACAGCGCTGCCGCAACGGCATTGGGGAGCAGTCCAGCAGAAGCAACCCCAGACAGTACTAATTTGGAAACCGGAGCTCCTGATCAAGCATCAGACCCGGCCATGCACCCAGACAACAAAAACGCTTCCGACGCGCCGCCACCACTCCTCCTCGGCCTGGTTATTCAGGAACTGGAGGACAACGAGCAGTACAAACAGGTGATTGCAGCGGTCGCTGACCGGTTGGTGCAGGAAGGGTGGGAGGTTATCCTGATTCCTTTCAACTTCTATGCGGACCTGCAGGTCAGCCGGGAGGTCAGCTGGATTATGCAGGAAAAATGCATCCTGATTGAAGAGAAACTCTCCCTGGAAGAGGTCTTCAGCCTGCTGGGGCAGCTGGATCTGCTGCTGGGAATGCGTCTTCCCGCATTGGCCATGGCCTCGGTGATGCGCACACCATCAGTGGGGGTGAGCCTCGACCACCGGATCGCCAAATTCTTGGAAATGACCGAACAGCCCTCTGCCGGAGTTCCCGAGAACCTGGATGCAGAATACCTGCACCATGTGATCACATCAGCCTATGAGGGGCGAAAAGAGATCACCTCTCACCTGGACCAGGTGCTGGTTCAGCTGCGGCAGCAGGCCTGGGAATCCGCGGGGTTGTCCTTGAGCTATTTCTATTCCTGCTGCCCCCATAAAAGGTATGACACACCTCGGACCGCCGGGCGCAGCCAGGGCAAGTCCGGCAGGATCGCACACCGCAAGTCAACATAATATTTAATCATATCCTAAAAGGAGTGAGCATAGTGACAAGAGAAGAAGCCTTGGCACTGATAAAGGAGAAGGTACACACCCCGGAGCTGATCCACCACATGCAGGCCACCGCGGCCATCATGAAGGGGCTGGCGGGAAGGCTCGGCGAGGACCAGGAGAAGTGGTACCTGACAGGACTGCTGCACGACATCGATTATGAGGAAACCAAGGAAGACGCAGACCGCCACAGCCTGCTGGGAGCGGAGTGGCTGGAAGGCTTGGGGCTTGACGAGGAACTGGTACACGCTGTCAAATCCCACAACGACCATGAGGGAGTGGAGCGCACCACCCTGTTGGACAAGGCGCTCTATGCCACAGATCCACTCTCCGGGCTGATCACAGCTAATGCTTATGTGATGCCCAACAGGACATTGGCAGAGCTTAAAGTTAAATCGGTCAAAAAGAAGTTCAAAGACAAGGCCTTCGCCCGGGGCGCCAACCGGGACCAGATTCGTTCTATCGAAGAACTGGGCATCCCGCTTCAGGAGTTCTTTGAAATCGCTCTGACCGGAATGCAGGAGATTGCTGCCACTCTTGAACTTGCCTAGGTGTCAGGTTGTCAAGGGGACGGTCTTTTTGACACACGTGAGTATACACTGGGGATGGTTTTGCTGCATAGATGTCGGAAGCTTGCAGAAACTGCCTTTATTGCAGACTCTGAAGCAGTCCCAACCCTAATTCTGCCTGAATATTGTTCTTCTGATGGTGCCACCGGATACATCCACTTACCTTGTTCCCGCGACAGTTATAAATAGATTACGAGAACCGTCCCCGTGATCTATTCCGAAGGGAGGGGTTTTGGGTGGCTGACAAAACTGAAACCGCAAGAGATAGGAAGAAAACTGCCAAGGTCATCCCTTTTCCTAAAAGGAAGGCATCCCGTACTGGGTACCGCGCCAGCGCTCACTCCGGAGACCGCCCCAACGCTCGCGACGGCACCCGCTCTGGAAGCCGCACCCGCCCTCGCTCCCGCAGAACCTTCGGCCAACTGTTACCATTCAAACGGGGCAGGATGAGGCTGCGGCTGCCAGAAAGGTTACGCTGTTTCATCCGAGAAACAGAGATCCGGATGCGTCTCACCAGAACCAGTGGTGACAGGCAGGATCTTCCCCAGTGGGCAGCAGGCCTTTTCTCTGTACTCAGCCGGGCCAGGGACGGCACGGAGGCCCTAACTCCTCCGGATCCCCCAGACCTAGATCACCCAGTTCCCGCAAATCCCCTAACGCATCCAGCACCCCCAAACGCCTCAACTCCTCCAGCTTCACCCTGGCCACAGTCCCTGCAGCAGTTCTTTTCCCTGGATGGTTTCGTGGTGGTCTTGCTCGCTCTGATCCTCTTGCTCTCCCCTTCCCTCGGATTCAACGGCTCAC
>CALGIY010000252.1 GCA_937914965.1 uncultured Thermoanaerobacteraceae bacterium
TGTGGTCGATTATTGAACCCATTTATTATCTTAATGCCCCTCCTTTTGGAGTGACACCTCATTCTAAAATGGCTTTTGAGTGGGCGCATATGTACGGTCAGTTCCACTGGGGATTCAGCGCTTGGGCTATCTACTGCCTGCCCACGATACCTATTGCTTATGCTGTTTATGTGCGAAAAGAACCATCACTAAGAATTAGTACATCCTGCCGAGCTATACTGGGAGATCTGGTCGATGGCTGGGTAGGAGTGTTGATTGATATTATCGTTATGTTTGGTCTGGTTGGAGCTGTAGGGACATCCCTTGGCCTTGCCGTCCCGCTTGTATCTACTATGTTTTCAGAACTCTTTGGAATTCAGCCATCTTTTGGACTAAACATTTTTATCCTTGTGTTGTGGGTGTTACTGTTTGGATTCAGTTTATTTAAAGGACTTCATAAAGGTATCAAAGTACTGAGCGACATTAACATTTATTTGGCTATCGCTTTGATAGCATTTGTGCTGTTGGCAGGGCCGACTGTTTTTATTTTGTCCATGTGGTCTAACAGCATTGGGTTACTGTTCAATAATTTCTTTCGCATGGCGTTCTGGCTGGACCCAATTACTAAGAGCGGTTTTCCTCAAAGCTGGACAGTTTTCTATTGGTGCTGGTGGATCGCTTATGCTCCTATGATGGGATTGTATGTGGCTCGAATTTCCCGGGGACGTACTATTAGAGAAGTAGTTCTTGCAGAATGCGTATGGGGTACTCTTGGTTGCTGGGTGTTTTTCGCAATATTTGGTGGCTTTTCTCTTTACCTGGATTGGAGCAATATTGTCCCGGTATCACAGATATTGGCAGATAGCGGACAGTACGCAGCGATTCTCGCAGTCCTCAAGAGCATCCCTCTAAGTGGGATTGTTATGGTGGTTTACACCATCCTGTGTTTTATTTTCATGGCAACAACGCTGGCCTCTGCATCCTACTCATTGGCCTCTATCAGTACCAAGGAACTTCGGGGGGATGAGCAGCCAGCTCGCTGGAACAGAATATTTTGGGCAATTGTTCTTGGCGTAGTTTCTATGGGACTGCTTCTTGTCGGTGGATTAAAGCCGGTGCAGCTGTCGTCAATTATTGCTGCCGTACCCTTAGCACCTGTTTTGATTATTTTGACTTTTGCAGGATTGAAGATGCTAAAAGAAGACTATGCCTTCTTAAGTCCCAAGAAGCTTACTGTAGAGCTGCCCGATAAACTACCGGATAAATCTCCAGAATCTGTTTCTTAGATATTGGTTAATGTCTTCTCTTAATTGGGGTCGGCTTGGGAATGTATATTTATCTCTGAGCCACCCTCTTTTTTTATTTTAGAGAGTGTGCTGGTACTTTTTTATCAAAACATAAGTTACTCAATTTGTACTATAGTTAGATGAACTAATATTAGTTTAGAATTATAATGAAGATGGATTAATATTAATATACTTATCGGAAAGAGGGGTAGCAGCTTGTCACTGGTAATGGGAATAGATACAGGTGGTACTTATACAGATGGGGTTATTCTGGATCTGGATAACCACCAGGTTATTGCAAAGGCTAAGGTGCTCACTACTCATGATGATTTAACTGAAGGTATTTCCAACTGCATCAGGGGATTAAAATGCGATGATTTCGAAACTGTCAGTGTAGTAGCCTTATCCACTACACTGGCCACCAATGCCATAGTTGAGGGGCGTGGTGGGGAAGTTGGCTTGCTGCTGCTTGGCAGAGAGCCGAACGATAGATTGCCTGTTAAAAATTATGTGGTGATCCCTGGTGGGCATGATGTGACTGGTGAACCCCAGGATGAGTTAGACCTAGGGGAGGTTCGTAAGGCTGTCAACAGCTTCAAGGGTAAGGTAGATTCTGTGGCTGTTTCCGGATTTTTTAGTATTCGCAACCCTGAACATGAATTGAAGACCAGGAAACTGGTGCGGGAGATACTGGATGTGCCTGTGGTTTGTGCCCATGAACTCTCTTCAACCCTCGGTTTTTACGAACGTACAGTCACTGCAGCTTTAAATGCCAGGTTGATACCTGTTATCGCTGATTTAATAGAAGCAGTGAAAAGGGTTTTGCAAGAGATGGATATCCACGCTCCGCTGATGATCGTCAAGGGTGACGGCAGTTTGATGAGCGAGGTTATGACCAGGGAGAAGCCGGTTGACACCATACTTTCCGGACCGGCAGCGAGTATCTTCGGTGCTACTTTTAAGGCAGAGGCAAAGAATGCACTGGTGTTTGATATGGGCGGTACTACTACAGATATTGCTATCTTACAAAATGGGAGGCCTAGGGTAAACGAAGAGGGAGCTGTTGTTGACGGTTGGTCAACCCGTGTCCAGGCGGCGGAAATTAATACTTATGGAATAGGTGGGGACAGCTACATCCGGGTTGACGAGGAGAGAAGGCTGATGATCGGCCCTCACAGGGTTTGTCCGCTGGCACTGGCGGCCAGTAAATACCCTTATCTGGTTGAGGAACTGCAGAGGCAGCTGAATCAGGTCCGAGTGTATACAAGATATGCTCAGCCAGCTGATTGTTTTATACTGGCCCAGGAACCTGTCTCTGGTGATTTGACAGATACGGAGCTGGAAGTCATAGATATTCTAAGACAGGGCCCGCACAACCTGTTTTCTCTGGCTGCTAAATTATATAAAGAGCCATATTTAATTAAACTCGATAATTTGGTGGCTTCGGGTATCCTGGCAAGAGCGTCGGTAACACCTACCGATATTGTGCATGCCAGTGGGGTTTATACTCAATGGAACAGGGAAGCTTCTATATTGGGAATACAGTCGCTGGCCCGCAAAATGAACCTGCCATTTGAAGAGTTCTTGGAGTTGGCTATGGAAGCCATCGTAGACAAGCTCTCCCTGGCAATTTTGCAGAGCTTAAGCAATTACGAAAATAGCGGCTTGCAGCTTCAAGATGAGCCCGGAGCCATGTATTTTATTCGTAAGATTTTAAGGCCAAAAGATGAGGGAGCATTTAACTGTAACTTACATTTTAAATTCCCCGTGGTTGCTATCGGTGCACCAGTACGCGCCTATTTACCCCAGGTGGCAAAAAAATTAAATCTCAAGCTGATTATACAGGAGTCAGCAGAGGTCGCCAATGCCATCGGTGCAGCATCTGGAGAAATTGTAGAGGTTGTTAAGGTTTTAATAAAAGAGAATTCCATTAGCCAGTATTCTGTTTATGCTCCTAAAGAGAAAAGAGAGTTTGATAATCTAAAGGAAGCTAAAGAGTACGCTCTGGCGGAAGCTTCACATTACGCTGCATTGAGGGCGGAAAAAGCAGGAGCAGACAGCTGCGAACTGAGCGTAAACCAGGAAGATATCGAAGCAATGACACCAACAGGTGAGAGCATTTATGTTGAAACAAAAATTGAAGTGACAGCAGTAGGGCGGCCAAAGTGGAAAGATGATTAATCTCCTGTAACATCCGTAGAGCCGGGCGGATCTTTTATTATCTTGACGGAGCCTGTTTAAACATTTAACATAAGAGTAGGGTGCAATATGGCCCGGTTTGTGCAGCATGATATTGTAGTTAATGATTTTAAGGGCAGGTATCTCCATGAATCCCTACAAATTGGAGTGGCGGTAATGCTGTCCCTAGCAATAAAGAAGAAGACTTAGTTTATCACGCGGGGAGTGGATCGTCAGGATCGCATAGACTCTAAATCTATGCAGCCGGGTGTAACTCCCGGACTCCCCGCCAAAATACCTTCCTAAAAACATAATTTGTCGAGCTTTTTAGGGGTCACTCCCCTTAGCAAATTACCTTTGTCCCAAATTCGTTACAAATGTAGCACTACTGTCTTGTGAGGAATACAGGTGCTCATCCTCAAATCGCTGACACTGTGGAGTATTTTGGAGCTGGCGGCTTACCCTAATATATAGAACTTTTTAGCAAGGCTCTTTACTTCCCGGGCAGGGAAGAATAAAATGCCTGAAATTCAAAGAGGAGATAGTAATGACTGCAAAAAAAGACATGGTTCTGGTCACTTGTGAATCTGTTCTTCCCGAAATTGAAAAGGTCGCACCTCAGGAACTTCCCATTAAGGTGCTGGAATTCGGACTGCACAATCATCCGAATAAACTAAATGAGTGCGCAAAGGTTCAGATGGAAACTGAAATCTCTGACCACGCACTTGCAGGTAT
>CALGIY010000253.1 GCA_937914965.1 uncultured Thermoanaerobacteraceae bacterium
AATGCAAGTGCATTTATTAAAATTCATATTCATACCAACAACCCAGGGAGCGTCCTGGAATACTGCCATCAGTATGGCACACTGCATAATATAAAGATCGACAACATGCGCGACCAGTGGGAGGGGAACCCAGGGAACAAAATCCCTAGTGAAGCTGATGACATAGCAGAGATCGGTATTGTGGCTGTTGCAGCAGGAAATGGCATCAAAGAGTTGTTCCAAAACCTGGGAGCAGATCAAGTGATTGAAGGTGGACAAACAATGAACCCTCCTGTAGAGGAGTTTGTTCAGGCTATTAAGGATGCATCTGCCCGCCAGGTGCTGATCCTACCCAATAATAAAAATTTGATTCTTGCTGCCAAACAAGCCCAACAATTTGTAGACTGTCCGGTAGAGGTCGTTCCCTCCAAAAGTGTTCCTGCAGGGATCAGTGCTCTGCTGGTATTTAATGACTCGACCTCCTTGGAGGAAAACAAGGAAATAATGTGTCAGCAGCTGCAGGAGATCAAAACCGGGGAAGTGACCTACGCTGTACGAAACGCTATGTTGGATGATCAGGAGATTAGCGAAGGGGAACTGATCGGGATTTACCGCGGGGAAATTGCTGCAACCGGTACTTCTTTGGATGATGTTGTACTTGCCTTAGTCGAAAAGATGATGGATCAGGATGATGAACTGGTGACCCTTTACTCCGGTGAAGGCGTGGCTCCAGAAATAGTACAAAGTATTCTTGAGCGAATTCAGGCCAGCTGCCCGGATCTGGAGGTAGACACTCACCAGGGAGGACAGCCTCTCTATTATTTCCTGATCAGTGTGGAATAGGAGTGGGTGTAATATCCGCAAGGATAAGCTGTTAACCGGAAAACAACTGGCAGAATTAAATATATCTATTTTACCGAGAATTGGGGAGAAAAGAGCGAAGCTTTTCTATAAACTGGGTATTAATAATCTTTTTGATCTGCTTTACTACATCCCCAGGCGCTATGAGGACAGGCGGGTCAGGGTAACACTTGATCATGTACAAAATGGCGAGCTGGTCACTGTATTTGGTAGAATCGTAAATATTGAAGAAGTAAAACTACGGCGCAACCTGACACTGTTGAGGGCTGTTATTTCTGGCAACTTTGGTATCTGTAATGCACTCTGGTTTAACCAGCCATTTTTAAAAAGGACACTCCGTAAAGGTTTGCCCATAGCGATTACAGGAAAGGTTGAGCGAAACCTATACGGGTATGAGATCTCGGTTCTTGATTATGAGACAGGTGATCTCAAAAAACCGGTTCATGTAGGGCGCATTGTGCCGGTTTATGGCACAACAGAGGAACTGAGTCAGCGTATGCTGAGGCGCATTATCTACCAAACTGTTGTTAATTATGCGGGAAAGGTGAAAGATGTCCTGCCCCCGGACATGATCAAAAAATTAAATTTGATGCCTATCTCTCAGGCACTGACACAAATTCATTTTCCCAGCGACATGAAAAGTTTAGCTAGTGCCAGGGAGCGTCTAGTTTATGAAGAACTTTTTCTTTTTGAAACCGGCTTATCTAGAATTCAGCAGCACATTAGGAAGGATGGCGTAGCTCGTCTTCCTAAAACCAGTTTGCCGGATGATTTTTTGGCTTTACTTCCTTTTCCCCTGACTGAGGCACAACATCAGGTAATAGCTGAAGTCAAAAGTGACATTTCGAGTTCAAAAAGGATGTACCGCCTCATGCAGGGTGATGTAGGCTGCGGGAAAACTGTCGTGGCTCTTTATGCCCTTTTATATGCAGTTGCAGCGGGCTACCAGGGGGTTCTCATGGCTCCCACAGAGGTTCTTGCAGAGCAGCATTTTTTGGGGATTAGCAGGCTTGTTTCCCAGTTGGGAGTAAAGGTGGATCTTCTTACCGGGTCCATGGGTAAAAAGGAAAGAGAACAAAGCCTAGAAATGCTGAAAACCGGTGCTACCGATCTTATGATCGGTACTCATGCTTTGCTTGAAGAGGAAGTTTCCTTTTGGAATCTCGGACTGGTTGTGATTGATGAACAACACAGGTTTGGGGTTAAGCAGCGTGATCTCCTGCTATTAAAAGCTGCAGCCCCAGATGTTCTGATCATGACTGCAACTCCCATACCGCGCAGTCTTACGCTGACGGTTTACGGTGATCTGGATCTTTCAATTATAAATGAACTGCCCCCTGGAAGGAAAAAAGTGAAAACCTATTACCTTCCCTCTACAGAGAAAGGAAGAGTCTACCGCTTTGCAAGAAAAGAACTGGAGGCAGGCCGCCAGGTATATGTGGTTTGCCCCTTGATCGAAGAATCGGATCATTTAGATGTGGAAGCAGCGGTAGCTAGGTACCACGAACTTTGCCAGGAGTTTCCTGATTTCCAAGTTGCACTTATCCACGGGAAGCTAAAGATCGAGGAAAAAGATAGAGTGATGGATGCGTTCAGGAGAGGAGAAATAAATCTTCTGGTAGCTACATCTGTTATTGAGGTGGGGATCGATGTCCCGAACGCTTCTCTGATTGTTATAGAGGGAGTAGAGCGCTTTGGTCTAGCCCAGCTTCACCAGTTAAGGGGGCGTGTCGGACGAGGAACGCAGGAAAGTTACTGTGTCTTAATCGGTAGTCCCCGTACCGAAGAAGCCCGAGAGCGAATTAAAATTCTTGTGAAATATCATGACGGGTTCCATGTTGCTGAAAAAGACCTGGTTTTAAGAGGACCAGGAGAACTGCTGGGTATGAAACAACACGGGTGTTCTGATTTTCGGATTGTAAACATTTTTAAAGATATCCAATATTTATTAAAAACAAAACAAATTGTTAAAAATTACTATAATCAAAACCAGGATTTAAACCAGGATTTATGGGATGAAATCTATTTTCGGTTCCCAAAATTGGTTTTAGGCCTAAAAATATAAAAAACAATATTAGGAAGTTTTAAAGAAAAACCTCACTGTTACCTCAGTGAGGTTTTTTTGGTTTGATCTTACTTGTATGTATAAAACGTTTTTGGTCCACACTAAAAATAGAAAAATGACAAAACAAGTTGTATAAATTAAGTGTATTTCGGGAAATACTTCTTGGATAAAAAACTTTAAGCAGCAAATACTAAAATCAAAAGAAAGGAGGGATACAAGATGGGTAGTGGCCAAAAGCGTAACAAACTGCTTGTTCCAGAAGCCAGTAAGGCGATGTACCAGTTCAAGTATGAAATGGCCAAGGAAGTTGGCGTCGAAAATCAGATTCAAGGAGATTATTGGGGTCACGTTTCCTCCAGGGACTGTGGTGCAGTGGGTGGTGGGATGGTACGTCACATGATTTCCACCATTGAACAACAGATCGCACAGCAGGGTAGCCCCACTGGAACTATTACCGCAACAAATGTTCCAACTCAATAAAAAAGGAGGTATAGTAATATGGGTCAGGGACAAAAGAAGAACAAACTGCTTGTTCCAGAAGCCAACAAAGCGATGTATCAATTTAAATATGAAATGGCTAATGAAGTCGGCATCTCCAACCAAATACAAGGAGATTATTGGGGACACATTTCTTCAAGGGATTGCGGAGCGGTCGGGGGTGCTATGGTACGGCGAATGATTCATCAATATCAGCAGGGTCTTGCCGGCCAGCAGCCCCAGACCACAACCACAACCACAATCTAATAAGGCGAGAAAATGCTTATACTACCAGGCGGACAACTAACATGTCCGCCTTAATTTTATATTTTACATTAATGTTTCCAATTCCTCTCGAGGTACTTTAGAGTGTAGTGCTAGGGTAATTCCCCGATTGATTGTTTTCCCTGCATTAAGAATTAAATCATCAATTTCTCTGGGAGTTACAACTAATGTCCCCTGAAAAGGCTGCATAACATCTGATATAGTCTCCTGAATATAAACCGGATGATTTTGGCCACGAGAGAATTTAGAAAAATAAGTATTAAGAGCGGTTTGGGCAATAACAGCGGCATTAACCACAGTTGGTACTCCGATAGCGATTACAGGTACGCCCATTGTTTGATAATTTATTTCTGCTCTTTTGTTATTGACACCTGAACCGGGAGTAATACCGCTGTCACCTAGTTGGATGGTTGTCCCGAGGCGAGAAATATTTGCAGCAGCGAGGGAATCAATAGCAATAATAGCTTTTGGTTGGACTTTTTCCACAACACCACGGATAATTTCTGCGGT
>CALGIY010000254.1 GCA_937914965.1 uncultured Thermoanaerobacteraceae bacterium
AATCGCTAGTATAACACATAAAACTGGCTACAATCAACAAAATAACCATATTCACTAAGCAAAAAGCACCTTTCGTTAAAAAAGGTGCCTGAACTTTCCTAACTGATATTCTTTCTCTTTAATTCAAGAACCAGTTCTACTTCACTGCAGCCCATATTTAGCTTTTTTGCTATTTCTTGAGTACTTAAACCTTTATCCGCCATTTCCACCATCTTAGCAAATTTTACCCCATCATTAATCTTTGGCTCGGGTTTGTCTCTGTTATCTCTGTTATCTCTTCTGTCTCTGCTATTGGGGGCTGCCTGTTCCCTTTGTTTTGTATTGCTCGGACGGGCTTTACCTCTTCCCGAATATTTCTGCTGTTTTTCTTTTTCTCTCCCGAAATCCTTTTTACCGGAACGCATTTGATGTTCCAGTTTGGCTACAGAATCCCGCACCTGTTTCACCTGGTTGTCGACCTTCGACACCGCTTGGTCTGTGCGCTTGTTGGCTGTAGCCAGCATCTCCTCAATTTTAGTTTTGCTCATCTGAATTTCCTTGAGGAGTTCTTCTGCTCTTGTTATTTCCTTCGTTACCTGGCTAATTTTTAGATCACGCCGATCACGCCAGACTATAATGAAGACCAAAGTGATGATACTTATCGTCAGCAGCGATAAAATAATAAGTAAGGGTTCCATCTCTAATGAATACACTCCTAGACTAAATTTTCATAACGATAATATAATCCAAAAGAGGTTGGTGCCTACAGATATACGACCCTTTCCTAACCGGAAATTCCCTCCTTTACAAATAATATGACCCCTACCCCCTCGACTCCCCCGTCAATCTATTGTTATTCTTCTTTAACACCCCGCTGCGGTATGAAATCCCCAAATACTTGCATTAATAAATTACAATTCCTAAATAGCAAAATACGTATTATGTGCCCCATAAAACATTTTATGCTCCCTGGTTTGAACTATTAACCCTTTAGCCTCAACCACTATCAGATTATTATGGGGTTGTCTCCTGTTGCCATCCCATCTTCTTTAGTTCATCCAGGAGGTTTTCATTGAGGATGCGGATATAGGTACCTTTCATGCCTAAGGACTTGGACTGGATCACACTAGCGCTTTCCAGTTTACGCAGAGCGTTAACGATCACAGATCGGGTAATCCCTACGCGGTCAGCAATCCGACTTGCTACAACCAAGCCCTCTAATCCTCCTAGTTCATTGAAGATGTGTTCCGCTGCCCTGAGCTCCGAGAAAGATAGTGTACTTAAGGCAATCTGAACAGTTGCCCGCTTTCTTGTAACTGTCTCTGTTCGCTCAGATATGAGCAGCATAATTTCCATCCCTACTACCAATGCCCCGTATTCCGCCAGCACTATTTCCTCTTCTGATAAATTATCAGTGTTCCTAATTACTACCATCGTCGCTAGGCGTTCTCCCCCTCCATAGACGGGAATAATAGTCACCTTGCGTTCCTCTAGTGGACACTCGATTGATGAAAAAAAACATGATTCTCCCAAGTTAATGGTATTGGCCTGTGTTTCTACAGCTGAAAGCAGTTTTTGATTGTAACTTTCAGGAAAGCGCTGGCTAAAAGAAACAACTTCCGGCATCTTCCCGCAGGGATATTCCTCAAGTAAATGGTAGCTCAGGATTTTCCCCCTACGGCCTACCAGGAAAACATTAGCCTGGACAGTTTTACTTACAACCTGAGCAATAGTCGTAAAATCACGTTTATTCTCCCTGGCTTCCAAAACACTTTTAATTTCGTAGGTTTTCTCTAATAAAAATTCCATTGCTACCTCCCTCTTAAAGGATGTAACTGCTTAATTTACCGTCGGCAATAATTCCTTCAAGACGTTCAGCCACATACTCTTTATCAATAACAACATTTTGCTTGGGAAGTTCCGGCGCTTGAAAGGAGAGTTCTTCCAGCACTTTTTCCAGAATGGTATGCAAGCGCCTTGCCCCGATATTTTCAGTTTGAGTATTGACCAGATAAGCCATTTCAGAGATCTCTTCTAAAGCATCAGTTGTAAATTCCACATCCACACCCTCTGTGTGCAAGAGTTCTGTATACTGGCGGATCAAGGAATTATCAGGTTCTGTCAAAATTTTTAGGAAGTCGTCTTTCTCTAGTGGTGCCAGTTCCACCCTGATGGGGAAACGTCCCTGAAGTTCCGGAATTAGGTCCGCAGGCTTAGATATATGAAAGGCACCAGCAGCAATAAACAAAATATGATCGGTCTTAACTGGTCCATACTTTGTCATCGCAGTTGAACCCTCAATAATCGGTAAAATATCACGCTGCACCCCACCACGTGAGACATCAGGACCATAAGAGCCCTCTTTGCCGGCGATTTTGTCAATCTCATCTAGAAAAATAATCCCCGCTTGTTCCACACGATCAACTGCCAGGGTAACCACCTCATCCATGTCAACCATTTTCTGAGCTTCTTCCTGTGCTAGGATACGGCGTGCTTCCCTGATATTCACACGCCTTTTCTTTTTTTTCCTGGGGAAAAATCCCCCCAGCATATCCTGTAGATTGATTCCCATTTCTTCCATACCCCCGAGCGTAAAAACCTCAAGGGTCTTCTGGTGGTTTTCTTCAATCTCAATCTCAATTTGGCGATTTTCTAAAGCTCCGGAGCGCAGTTCTGCAGCAACCTTTTCCTGCAGAAGTTGGTTGTCTTGGCAATCAACTGTGGTTTCTGTGGTTTCTGTGGTTTCTTTATCTTCTTCATCCTCACTACTCTCTCCAAACAACAGATCCAGTGGATTTTTCATGGGTTTGCTGCGCTTAGGAGAGGGTACTAAGATCTCCAAGATTCTCTCTTCTGCAAGCCTGTTAGCTTTTTCCTCAACCTCCGCCATTTTGTCGTTCTTGAGCATTCTAATGGCGACCTCAACCAGATCACGCACCATCGATTCTGCATCTCTTCCCACATAGCCAACTTCGGTAAACTTAGTTGCTTCCACTTTCACAAATGGAGCATGAACTAGTTTGGCCAAGCGCCGGGCAATCTCGGTTTTCCCTACACCTGTAGGTCCGATCATAATAATGTTTTTAGGTATGACTTCGTCCTGCAGTTCTAATGGGAGATAGCGCCTGCGGAACCTGTTGCGCAAGGCAATGGCTACCGCTTTTTTGGCATCCTGCTGGCCGACAATATACCTGTCCAATTCTGTCACAATTTGCCGGGGGGTTAATTCATCCACCTGGTCGTCACCCCTTACAATTTTTCTACAGTAATACTGTTATTAGTATAAATACAGATAGACGCTGCAATCTCGAGAGCAGAATTGACGATCTGTTCCGCTTCCAGCGAAGTATGACTAATCAGTGCCCGGGCAGCAGCCAGGGCATAAGGAGAACCGGAACCAATTGCTGCAATGCCATCATCAGGTTCTATGACCTCTCCACTTCCTGAGATAACAAAGAGGTGTTCCTGATCTGCCACAACTAAAAGGGCCTCTAAACGCCGGAGAACCCGGTCTAGACGCCAATCCCGGGCGAGTTCTACCGCTGCCCGCATTAAATTACCGCGGTATTCTTCAAGTTTACGCTCAAATTTATCAAAAAGAGTTAAAGAATCTGCTACAGAACCGGCAAAACCGGCTAAGACATGACCATTATACAGCTTCCTTATTTTGCAGGCGTTTGCTTTCATAATGGTGTTATTGCCGAATGTAACCTGGCCATCGCCTCCGATGGCCACCTGACCATTTCTATTAATACAGATCACTGTTGTCCCAGAAAACAACTAAAATCACCTTTCTTTATGTTCTTTAGCTCGCGGGTGTGCTTTTTCATAGACAGCTTTAATCCGTTCCCCTGTTATGTGTGTATAAATTTGAGTGCTGGACATCCTGGAGTGCCCCAAGAGTTCTTGTACTGAACGGAGATCAGCACCACCCTCCAGGAGATGTGTGGCAAAGGTATGCCTTAGTGAGTGCGGACTAAAATTTTTGTCAGGGGCTGTTTTCTTCAAATACTTGGTGACAATTCCGTACGCTCCCCTGGTTGTCAGCCGCTTCCCCCTCCAATTAACAAAAAAAGCTTCGGCTGGTGAAAGGTTTCTGTTTCCAGTGAGCTGCGGCCACGCCTCTTTTAAATACTGCTGCATAGCTGTACTAGCAAAGGAACCAAAAGGGACAACACGCTCTTTGCCCCCCTTACCCTTTACTCGCAGGGAACGCATGGAAAAATCCACATCTCCGATATTAATTTGGACTGTTTCACCGATGCGCAAGCCTGAACTGTATAAGAGTTCCAGCAGAGCCTTGTCCCTATGTGCTAGGTTACCTTTATCTGCTGGTTTTTCTAATAGTGTATCAACTTCGGCAGGATATAAAAACTTTGGTAAGCGCCTGGTCTTTTTGGGAGTCCGAATCAGCACCAAGGGGTTGTTGTCTACTTTCCCTGTCTGGTTTAGATACCTGAACAACGACCGCAAACAAGCCAAGCGGCGTGAGATAGTGCTGCGGGCATAACCTGTTTCATATAACCGGGAAAGGTACTCCCGTACAACCCTTGTGGTGATCTCTTCTGGTTTTTGTTTTTGCAATGATTCCAGGAAATTATGAAAGTGATTGAGATCCGATTTGTAGCTGAGAACGGTCTGGTCACTGAGGTTTTTTTGAGTTTTTAAATAATCTATAAAATCTTCACAAATTTCCTTCCAGTTTCCCATAACAAAATATACCTC
>CALGIY010000255.1 GCA_937914965.1 uncultured Thermoanaerobacteraceae bacterium
CTGCAAATCCAAAATCCAGTTGATCCACCCCGGGAACCGCTTGGTTTTCCACGCAAAAAGGCAATAAAGCAAGCCTGACCCGTTTTTTGTCCGCATTTTGCTGTGTCCCGCTGGACAGCAGAACTGTCCCCGTGTACACCCCCGTTCAAGCAGGATTTACGGCAGTAATTATAGAATTAGGTTAACGCCACAACTGCATGGATCATTAGGTGCGGTGAGTTTGATGATATAATCCATCCGATTTGTTTTTCAGGTTCATGGCGGACAGGGAAACTATCTAAGGAGATGTGGTAGATGAAGCTTTCCGCGGAACTGGCCCAGAGTATAGCCAAGAGCAGCATGGAGATTATCGGAAAAAACATCAACATCCTGGATGAAAATGGGGTAATTCTTGCCAGCGGAACTCACAGCAGGGTCAATACCTTTCACGAAGCGGCTGTTGATGTCATCAAGACCGGCAAAATTATTGAAATTGACAAAAGCCAGAGTTCACAATTGGATGGGGTAATGCCTGGTATCAGCCTTCCGATCACCTTTAACGGTAAAATATTCGGGGTTGTGGGGATTACTGGTGACCCGGAGGAGGTTCGGGTTTACGGCAAGTTGTTGAAAAGTACTGTCGAGCTGATGCTCAGGGATTCCTTTTTAAAACAGCAGCTGCAGGTGGAGGCAGGAGCTCGGGACCGTTTTATTCACGACCTGCTGAAAGGTAGGTTTGAGGAAGACATGGATTTGTTCAGCCTCAGGGCTCAGACCCTGGGGTATGATATTGAAGTGCCCCGAGTAGTGATCGTTATCGATATCATCGAGATTAATGGGGTTTTACTCCAAGAGTGGCTGCGCTGCAAAGCTGGTGGGGAACTGAAGCTGGAGAGCCTGACTTCGGATATTCAGAGAAAACTAAGGCGGACTCAGGAGAAACACAATATGGTCACCCGGGTAGGTCGGGACCGTTTTGCCATCCTGCAGTTTGTGCCGCAAGATATTAAGGAAAAGGATCTCAGAAAATCTCTGGAGAAGAAGACGCAGGAGCTCAGCAACCACCTGGCAAAGGTGTTTGGTGTCACTGTTTCCATCGGCATCGGCAGTGTGGCGGAAAAAATGGAGGAATTCAGCAGGAGTTACCGGGAAGCTTGTTTGATCCTGAAGGTTACCAGGAAGATCGTGGGAACACCTAGTATCTATTATTGGGATGATGTGGGATTCAACATTGTACTCGAATATCTTCCTGCAAATGTGGTGGAGTTGATCCAGAAAACTACTATAGCTCTCGATGATGACCTGAAGGAAACCGTTAAGATATTTTTTGACTGCAACCTGAGCGTCAACAAGGCTGCTAAAAGTCTCTTTGTGCATAGGAACACCATGACTTACCGCCTTGACCGGGTAAAAAAGCTGACAGGGCTGGACCCCCGGAAATTCTACGATGCCATGCACCTGTACCTAGCAGTTATGCTGGATAAATACAACAGCTGACCAGGCATAGTTGTTCCGGGGGAAGGACCGTCTGGTTATTTACCGAGCAGTGACCATACCTTTATAAATCAGGCCGCGGATGCTGTCAACAGTGACAGTACTGCCTTCTTCCAGGATTTCCAGAGCGCCGTCTACTCCCACCAGTACCGGAACCTTCAGATTTAAGCCGACGATGGCGGCGTGAGAAGTAAGCCCTCCTTCTTCTGTGATTGTTGCTCCCACTTTCTGCATAGAAGGCAAGTAGTCCCGGTCTGTGGAGCGGGTCACCAGGATATCTCCTTGCTCCACCTTTTTATTTGCTTCTTTGGGACCTCGACAGATCCGCACTTTGCCTGTGACGACACTGTTTCCTAACCCTGTACCTTTAGCAAGCACCTCTCCGATGATCGATACCTTGATCAGGTTTGTCTTACGGGGGATTCCCGCGGTCAGGACGACCAAATCTCCATTCTTGACCAGGCCACCTTCAAGGCTTTTCTCAATTGCTTCCTGGATTATTTCATCTGTGCTATTTTTTGTACAGCCCACAACGGCTTGGACCCCCCAGACTAGGGACAGCTTCCTGCAGATATCTTTTCCTGGGCAGGCTGCGATGATGGGGGCTTTGGGCCTGTATTTGGATACCATTCGAGCTGTGAAGCCCGATTTTGTTGCTGTGATGATCGCTGAGGCTTTGAGGTCTGTGGCCATTGTGCAGGTGGCGTGGGCGATGGCATCGGTAACGGTATGTGAAGCAGAACTGGCTCTTTGTGGGGACTGATCATAGTCCAGGGCATCCTCGGCCCGCTCAGCTATCCTGGCCATTACCTGTACCGCTTCCACCGGGTATTTTCCCGCGGCTGTTTCTCCCGAGAGCATAATGGCATCAGAACCATCGATGATGGCGTTGGCTACACCGCTGGCTTCC
>CALGIY010000256.1 GCA_937914965.1 uncultured Thermoanaerobacteraceae bacterium
GGGTGGAATGCCTGGGAATATGAATAACCTGATGAAGCAGGCCCAGAAGATGCAGAAGGAGATGGCGAAGGTACAAGAAGGGCTTGGGGAGATTACCGTGGAGGCCAGCACTGGTGGCGGTGCAGTACGGGTGGTGGCCAACTGCCAACAGGAAATTAAGGAGGTCCACATTGATCCGGCAGCCGTTGATCCTGATGATCCTACACTGCTGGAGGACCTGGTTCTAAGTGCTGTCAATGAGGCTTTGAAGAGCGCCCGAGAAAGGGCAGCACAGGAAATGGAGAAAGTGACCGGCGGATTAAAGATTCCGGGGCTTTTTTAAGGAAATGTAGGTGATCGGTTTGCATTTATATCCGAACCCGCTGGCGGCATTGATTGAGGCACTGAAAAAGCTGCCGGGTATTGGACCAAAGACAGCCCAGCGCCTGGCTATTTATCTCCTGCATGCGCCTGTCGGGGAAGCTGAGGGGTTGGCTAGAGCGATTACAGATGCCCGGGAAAAGATTTTTTTCTGTTCTGTTTGCGGAAATCTCACAGATATAGACCCGTGTGGATTGTGCCAGGATGAAAGGCGCGACAGGTCACTGCTTTGTGTGGTGGAATGGCCCAGGGATATCATCGCTTTTGAACGCACCGGGGAATTTCCTGGGATGTATCATGTTCTGCACGGGGCGCTCTCACCGATGGATGGGATTGGGCCAGATGACCTTAAAATAGCGGAACTGCTCAAGCGTCTATCTAAAGGAGGTATACGGGAGGTGGTTCTGGCCACCAACCCTACTGTAGAGGGGGAAGCAACAGCCCTGTACCTCGCCCAACTGTTGAAACCGTTGGTATCCAATGTTACCAGAATTGCCCATGGGCTCCCGGTGGGAGGGGATTTGGAATTTGCAGATACAGCGACCTTAAGCCGGTCGCTGTTAGGAAGTCACGTCGCAGTCGACCTTTCGTTGAACATGGTGGTGGACCTAGGAAGACATGAGATCTGATTAGTACCCGTACTGCTACCCGGAGCCACAGCGGAAAAATATTCCTCTTATTTGGCAAGTTTGTTAATCTGCACTCATATACTAAAAGAGAATCTTAATAACTTGCCAGGGGGGTATTTGCCATGACTGAATGGCTGGCAAATCAGACACGCTCCTTAACCCAGTTTTTTCGCAGCAAAGACCAAAACCGGAACAAATTTAATGATGATCAGATCGCATTGGTTGATGCACATCGTGACTGGCTGGCAGCACGAGAATTTTTCGAACAGGCAACAGATCCCGATTTGGTTGACTATGCCATCCTTTCCCTTCAGGCTGCAGAGAGACGATATGTTTACCTCTGGAAAAAAATGCAGCGTCAGGGTGATTAAGGAGGGGAACCGATGGTTGGAACCATTTTAGGGGCGCTGTTTGGCCTTTTTTTGTTATTTCTGGTGGGACAGGCATTATGGAAACCACTGCGCGTCATTCTATATATAGGACTGCGCCTGATTCTGGGAGGTCTGTTCCTTGTTCTGGTCAATTTAAGTGCAGGGTCACTCGGGTTTTTGCTGGGAGTAAACCCTGCCAGTGCCTTATCTGTCGGTTTGCTTGGCCTTCCTGGTTTCCTACTGCTGGTTGCCCTGAAGGCTGTAGTAGGATAAAATTAATTATAACCAGTTGGGCAAAATGTAGCTTTGTTGTCTTGACCTCTTTTCTTGGGCATTATATACTGGTACATTATGTACTTAAACTGGGAGTATGTTCCTTGTACTGATCAAAGCGACCAGCGCTCTTTGGAGCCATTCGAGGTGTCTGCAATGAAACAAGTCCAACTCCCGTCGCGTGTGCTCGAGGCGTATATCGGAGAGTATGCCAGCGGAAAAAGTGAAAATGCCGTTAACCGGGCTATAGAACTCGCCCTCCTGGGCAGGAGGGTAACTCTGGTGGATCTTGACCTGGTGGAACCATGTTATACCCTCAGGCCGCTGAAGCGAATGCTTGAAGGCAAGGGGGTTGCTGTGCTTGCCTGGGACACCAAGGAGATGATTGGGCTCGGGGAAACAGGTAACATCATGAAGCCGGAGGTTCGTTTCTGCCTGCGGCACCCGGGTGATGTGATCCTTGATATCGGATATGGGGCCTCAGGTGCCCAGGTACTCAATCTGGTGGATGGTGCTGCAGAGGAACAGGATCTCAAAATTTATGCGGTCATCAACATCGCCAGACCTTTGACTGCTGCTGTCCCTGATATAGTCGAACATGTGCGTTCACTCGACCAGATTGACGGGCTGATTAACAACTCCCACCTGGGGGATGAAACAGATCTTGAGTTTGTCCAGGAGGGTGCGCGGGTTGTTAAAGAAGCCGCAGCTGTTCTGGGAGTACCGGTCGTTGCTACCTCGGTAATGGAACAGTTAGCACCGGCAGTCGGAGCAACCGACTGGTATGGTCACCCAGTGCGTGTACTGCAGCGGTATTTGCCGCAGGCCTTTTGGTAGCGGTTTAATACTGGCTGCTTTTACTTTTATAAAGATTAGTAAAAATATAGGGGGTGTTATTGAAGTGGGGGAAAAACCGATTGAAGGAGAGAGAAAGGCCTTTATGACCGGTAACGAAGCGGTTGCCTGGGCTGCTCTCGCCGCCGGGGCTGATATCATGTATGGCTATCCCATTACTCCGCAAAATGAAATTATGCAGTATTGGACGCGGTTGGCCCCGAAGTATGAAAAGAAGTTCCTGCAAACAGAGGACGAGCTTTCCGCTGGTTTCACCACCATTGGAGGAGTGCTTACCGGGCGGCGGGCTTTTACAGCAACCGCGGGTCCAGGGAATGTATTGATGCAGGAACCCTTGTCCATGGCAGAAGCCATGCGTATTCCGATCGTTGTAGCGGTCCAGCAGCGTGGTGGTCCATCCACCGCTACAGTAATCTATTCTCAACAAGAGGTAACACTGACCTGTTTTGGAGGCAATGGAGAGGGCCTGCGGGTGGTGTATTCTACATCTTCCCACCAGGAACTCTATGACTACACCATCAAATCCTTCAATACTGCCTGGAAGTATCGTTTCCCGACCTTTATACTGGGCGACGGCTACCAGGCTAAGATGCGGGAGTCTCTGGTGCTCTATGACCCCGCCGAGCGTGGGGTGGAAATGGTTCATCCAGAACCTTTTGTGGGGAAACCTGGGGTACCTGGAGAAGAACGTACTGCTTCACACTTCCGCAATACCTACAATATTGAAGAAGAATTGTTGGAAGTACTAACCAAGGATATCGAAGAATACGAGCAAATGAAGCCAGAGGTTATTGAGTACAGTGAATTAAATACTCAGGATCCAGACATTCTGGTGATCGCCCATGGGGTTGTATTCCGGTCTGCGGCGATGGCTGTGGATGAACTGACAGGAAGCGGGGAAAAGGTAGGCTATTTTCGTCCCATCACCCTGCGCCCCTTCCCACAGGAGCAGCTGCGGAAAGCTGCCGCAAAAGCGAAACAGCTGCTGGTTGTAGAGTCTGCCCATGGGCAGCTGCTGAAAATTGTAAAGGAAAACCTCTATGGTTTAAATGTACCGATCAGGACCTATCTGCGTCCTGGGGTGGGGATTACCCCGGAAGAAATTATTGATGAATGCAAGGCCTTACTGGCCGGAAAGGAGGCCTAAGCAAGATGGAAATACAACCGAAAATGCCGAAAAGCTGGAATCCGGCTTCCAAACCGCATAAGTTCTGCCCCGGTTGTGGGCACGGGATAGTTTTGAAAGCATTGGGTCAAGTAATCGACGAACTAGGGATCCAGGACCGGGTGGTCTTCGGATGTGACATCGGATGCTCCCTCCTTTCCTGGGACTTCTTTAATGTGGATACCGTCCAAACACACCACGGGAGAACAACCCCGGTAATGGTAGGTATCAAAAGGGCAAATCCTGAGCTGATAGTTATCGCCTATATGGGTGATGGAGGAGGATATGCCATCGGGTCACAGCACCTGGTCAATGCCGCCACTCGTGATGATAAGGTCTCATTGATATTAGTAAACAACACCAACTACGCCATGACCGGTGGGCAGATGGCCCCGACCACCATGCCCGGGCAGAAAACCGAAACCACACCTTACGGGCGGGATGTAACCCAGGCCGGATACCCGATGATGGGTCCAGAGATGGTATCTGCCATCACCCAGGACAATGCTTATGTAGCACGGGGTAGTGTCGCCAAGTTCCGGCAGCTGAAGGGCTATATCAAGAAGGCCCTGGAAAACCAGATGGCCGGCAGGGGCTTCTCCTTTGTGGAGGCCTTATCGACCTGCCCTACCAACTGGCGCACCAATGCCGAAAAGACTTGGGCGTTCCTGGAGGACAAGATGACCAAGCAGTATCCTCCTGGTGAGTTCAAAGTTCCCGCGGTTAAGGAGGAATAAGAGATGGGCAAAGCATGGAAAATTGCGCTTGCAGGTGAAGGGGGCCAGGGAGTACAGTCTGTGGCCATGATCCTGACGGAGGCTGCTGCCCTGGAGGGAAAAGAGATTCTTTATATCCCTAACTTTGGGGTTGAGCAGAGGGGCGGAGTATCGATCGCCTTTGTGCAGATCGGTGATCATAAGATCGGTTCACCGAAGTTCAAAACTGGGGATATTGTTATCGCCTTAAGTGACCGTGCTGTTCGCCGTGTAGGTGTGCATGTCGGTCCTGAGACAGTGTTTATCTATGACGCTGGGATTGAAGGAATAGAGGAAGATCTTCCGAAAAATGCCCAGAGTATTATAGCAATTCCTGCTTTGGAAACGGCCAACAAGGAACTGCACCCGCGGGTTTTCAATATCCTGATCATGGGGGCAGTGATCGGAGCCACTCATGTGGTGCCGATGGAGAAAGCAAAAGAGGCTATTGAGAAAAAGCTGGGATATAAATTTGAACAGAACCCCAAACTCCGGGAACTGAATTT
>CALGIY010000257.1 GCA_937914965.1 uncultured Thermoanaerobacteraceae bacterium
TAATCAAAATCTTGGCATCCATTGACAAGGCTTTTGCAATTTCTACCATCTGCTGCTCAGCAGTCAGGTTGGGGATATGTTGATGCTCCTCGCCAATTACCTCCGGGCAGGTCACGGTTTTACCAGGGCTATGGAGATAGTCAGCCGGGAGATACCCCCACCTCTGTCAGAAGAAATAAAAAAGTTTGTTAAAGACATCACCTTGGGCCGGACCATTGAGGTTGCTCTGGAAGAATTGGAAAAGAGAACAGGGGATGAGGATTTAGGGTTAGCAATCACAGCGATCAATATCCAGCATGAAGTAGGAGGCAATCTCTCTGAGATTCTAGACAAAATTAACCATACTGTCAGGGAAAGGGTGCGCTTGAAGGGGGAGATCAAGACACTGACCGCACAGGGGAGGCTGACAGCGATTATCATTTCCCTGCTCCCCATCGTCCTGGCTGTGATTATCTTCTGCATCTCCCCTGATTTCCTCAAAATATTGTTTTCACAATCAGTTGGCCGTATGATGCTGATCTTTGCCTTGGCAGCGCAGGTCCTGGGAATTTTTCTGATCCGGAAAATAGTCCAGATCCAGGTCTAGGAGGTGAAATTAATGATTTATCTAGTGGCATGTTCTTCTTTTGTGCTGGTTTTTGCGCTGGTTATGTTGGTTGGTCAAGCAGCAGGGAAGTTGGATCGGGGCAGTATCAGAGGCCGGTTGAACAGTATTAAAGAGATGCAGCTTGAAGACGAAGATGAGCCTTTGAACCTTCCTTTTAGAATACGTGTACTGAAACCCATGGAAGCTAAACTTGTAAATTTTTTTATCAATCTCCTGCCGGTGAACCAGAAGGCCTGGGTTGAAAAGAAGCTGGTACAGGCAGGTAATCCGAAGGGAATTCGAGCCGGTGTGTTCATGTCAGGAGTCATGATTACTTTGCTGATTGTTACTCCTACAGTTTTCTTTGTTACTCTGATTATTACTCTGCAAATATCGAAAGCACTGCTTATTGCTCTTGCTGGTGCGCTGCTTTCTATCCTGCTTCCAGCTGCCTGGCTGCAGACAGCTGCCAGTAACAGAATCAGGGAAATAGATCGGTCGTTACCCGATGCTATCGACCTCTTGGTGGTCAGTGTGGAAGCGGGGCTTGGTTTTGACCTGGCCCTGGCAAAAATATCGGAAAGGATGACTGGTCCCCTGGCAGAAGAGTTCGCACGGGTACTTCAGGAAATTAAGCTCGGCAAATCAAGGGAGTCTGCTCTCCGGGACATGTCTGGTCGGGTGGGATCTCATAATTTGAGTTCCTTTTTGGCTATGGTTATCCAGGGAACACAGATGGGTATCAGCATGGCGCATATTCTGCGAGTTCAGTCGGATACCATGCGGCTTGTGCGCCGGCAGAGAGCAGAGGAAACAGCCATGAAGGCGCCCATCAAAATGGTGTTCCCCCTGGTTTTCTGTATTTTCCCTGCCCTGCTGATCATTCTTCTCGGGCCGGCAATTTTGAGTTTCATCGAAGCATTTAATTTCTAGGAGCAGGATTCTATGAAGAATAAATGGTTAAAAAAATTGATAATTTTCGTTATTGCGATTGCTTTTTGCCTTTCCGGAGTGAGTGCCTACGGCCAGGAAGGTAATACCAAAAGCGACAGTCTGGCGGTGGCTTTGATTATCGACAGTTCTGGGAGCATGAAATTCAATGACCCGGGAAAGGAAAGGATCAAAGCTGCCAAAAATGTTGCTGCTATGCTCGGTGAGAATGATGAGTTAACAGTTGTTGAATTTGCTAATACTGCCAGAGTCTTGGTACCTCTTAAAAAAGTTGGCCCGGAAAGTTCTCGTGATGAGATTCTCAAGAGTATAGCTGCGATTAGCAGCAGCGGTGATACAGATATCTGACCATATTTTTTACGCAACTCGTCGATAGGACCGAAATCCAGCGCGCGCAGCGGGCAGGACTCCACGCAGATTGGCTTTTTGCCGTCCGCCACGCGGCTGTGGCAACCGTCGCACTTGGTCATGTGGCCTTTTGCGGCGTTGTACTGCGGTGCGCCATACGGGCAGGCCATGTGGCAGTAGCGGCAGCCGATGCAGACATCTTCATCCACCACCACAAAACCGTCGTCACGCTTGTGCATTGCGCCGCTCGGGCACACTTTGGTGCAGGCCGGATCTTCGCAGTGGTTACAGGCAATCGACAGGTAATAGGCAAACACGTTCTGATGCCAGACACCGTTATCTTCCTGCCAGTCACCTCCGGCGTATTCGTAGATGCGACGGAAACTCACGTCTGGGGTGAGATCTTTGTAATCTTTACAGGCCAGCTCGCAGGTTTTGCACCCGGTGCAACGGC
>CALGIY010000258.1 GCA_937914965.1 uncultured Thermoanaerobacteraceae bacterium
TGTGGGTGAAGTGGAAAAGGTTAATCCGGAAATTATTGAGACTGTTAAAAACCGCGGGTACATTCCAGTTATTGCTCCTATCGGAGTGGGAAAAGACGGCTGCAGCTATAATATTAACGCTGATTATGTGGCAGGAGCTGTTGCTGGGGCTCTGAAGGCCAATAAAATGGTGCTCCTTACAGATGTAGAAGGGATCTTTGCGGACCGCAGTGATCCCAAGAGCCTTCTGTCTGTGATCAAGACTGGTGAGGTTCCTGACCTGATTTCTCAGGGAGTGATCGCCGGAGGGATGATCCCCAAGGTGGAATGCTGTGTCTATGCCCTGAAGAACAGGGTGGGACGCACCCATATCATCGATGGAAGGATCCTGCACTCTATCCTGCTAGAGGTTTTTACTGATGAGGGTGTCGGCACCATGGTAGTCAATGATTAACGATTAACGGTACCAGGTTTGCTTTATTGTCTTACCGACCTGCTGGTCGGTGGCTGCTTACAGGGAACTAGATAAAGGGGGAAGGGGATTGACCGGAAAACAGGTTATAGAAATGGGGCAAAAGTATCTGATGCAGAATTATGCGCAGCTTCCCCTGGTGATTGCCAGGGGGGAGGGTGTGCGAGTTTGGGATACAGTGCTACCTTGATTTTGTAGGGGGCATAGCTGTCAATGCCTTGGGGCACTGCCACCCTAAAGTTTTGAATGCGATTCGGGAGCAGTCGGAAAAATTGATCCACTGTTCCAACCTTTACTGGTTTGAGCCTCCTGTGGCGCTTGCTCACCAGTTGGCGGTTTTGAGTGGGTTGGATCGAGTTTTCTTCTGCAACAGTGGGGCTGAGGCCAATGAGGCAGCTATCAAACTGGCGCGCAAGTACGCTTACGACCACGGCCGGGAGAACCCAGAGATTATTGCCTTTAATGAATCTTTTCACGGCAGGACATTGGGGACCCTGGCGGCCACCGGCCAGGAGAAGTTTTCCCGAGGGTTTACCCCTCTACCGGGAGGGTTTCGCCATCTTCCTTTTAATGATGTAGATGCCCTCTGGAAAGCTGTAGGGCCGGAAACAGCAGCTGTGATGGTGGAGCCGCTGCAGGGGGAGGGCGGGGTACACCCTGCCAGCCAGGAGTTTATGGATGCCTTAGCCGAACTGCAGCAGAAAAAGGGTGTTCTGATTATCTTTGATGAGGTACAGTGCGGCCTGGGGCGGACAGGAAAGTTTTTTGCTTTTGAGCACTACGGGGTGCGCCCCGATATCCTTACTTTGGCTAAGGCTCTGGGAGGGGGACTCCCCATCGGAGCTGCAGCAGCCCGAGAAGAGGTGGCTA
>CALGIY010000259.1 GCA_937914965.1 uncultured Thermoanaerobacteraceae bacterium
GATTTTTTCTATAGCTGCAACAGCCTCCATCTCCGGAGTAACCCTACCTGCACGTGCATTGATCAGCTGTGTCATTTATACCCCTCCTAACAGGACTGTCTTTTAGTTTTTAGATACTTGGAAACAATCTTCACAGCACAGTACTTGCCGCACATAGCACAACCAGACTCCCCGGATCCCATCCTGGCATCCCTCATCTTCTTCGCATGCACAGGGTCCAGGGCAAGCTTCATCTGCTGGTCCCAATCCAGCTCTCTTCGTGCTGTCGATAATTTCAGGTCCCATTCCCGGGCCCCTGGGATCCCTTTAGCTATGTCTCCAGCATGTGCGGCTATCCTGGCTGCAATCACACCTTCTCGCACCTGGTCCCGGTTAGGAATCCCCACATGCTCAGCAGCAGTCACATAGCAGAGGAATTCCGCTCCGGCCCAAGCACTGAGAGCGCCCCCGATAGCTGCATTAATCTGGTCGTATCCGACAGCGATATCAGTAACCAGCGGGCCAAAGACAAAGTACGGTGCCCCATGGCAGAGATTCTTTTCCAATACCACGGTTTCTTTGAGCTTATTGAGGGGGAGGTGGCCAGGCCCTTTCACCATTACCTGCACACCGGCCTCCCGGCACCTCAGAACAAGCTCCCCTAAGATCAGCATTTCATCAACCTGAGCAGCATCCATCGAGTCGGCCAGACAGCCTGGTCTCATTCCATCAGCAAAACTCAAGGTAACATCATACTTTTTAGCAATATCCAGTACTCGGTCAAAATGCTCGTAAAGCGGGTTTTCCTTATTGTTGGCCACCATCCAGCCGATCAGATGGGACCCCCCATAGCTGACAAGGGGGTCAAGCCGCTTTGTATTTTTTGCACGCTCCACAATACTCATGGTCATACCGCAGTGCAGAGCGAGAAAGTCAACACCCAGAGCTGCATGGCGCTCAATAACTTCAAACAGTTCCTCTACTTCCATCTTCGTTGAAGACCCGTATTTTCTTCCAGCCTCTGCCAGTGCCTGGTAAAGAGGCAGTGTACCCACAGGAGTAGTAGTAGTCTCCAGGGTTTTTTTGAGCATCTGGTCGATGTCACCACTTACACTCAAGTCCATAATGGTATCTGTACCCGCTTCTACAGCAGCACAAATCTTATCTACTTCAGCGTCTATGCTGCTTTCCTCTCCGTAGAGACCGATACTGGCGCTTACCTTGGTCTTCAATCCCTTACCAATCCCCACAGGCCGCACATTCTGACGCCTGCTGCTGCCAAGCAGCACGATCGTCCCCTTAGCTATCCCCTGCCGCACAAATTCGGGGTTAACCCCCTCTTTCAGGGCTACCTGTTCCATCTCAGTAGTTGTTTTGCCCTGCACAGCACTTTCAAGCAAAGTCATTGAACACCCTCCTTTTGATTGGTTTACGCAAATGATAAAAATAAAAAAATCCACACTGAACTTCAGCGTGGATTTTACCATCACCCAGCATAACACTACCTCACCGCGAGGCGTGATTACGTTTTCTCAGGCAGGTCTCCTGACTTAGCAGTTTAACCTCCCCTGGCCCTTCCCGGTATGGTGAACCACCCGGTGGTAATGCCAGGATTGTATCTGCTTACAGTGGCGGGTCCGTCCGGGAATCTCACCCGGTTCCCTATTCTCCCTTACGGGGCACCTGAAAAAATTAACCATATACTATTTTAATTATCATTATACTCGCAAATTTTATTGTGTCAAGTCCGGAAATGCCCCACAGTCCCTCGGGTTTGGAAGCAAAGGGACGGTTCTCTTGCTTCCTCTTCTTAACCCGACTCGGTTTTCATCCTCTGCCGGTATTGCCATAAAGCGGCATGAGGGGCTGCCCTGATAATGGATCAAGTAATTCACCGTTTCCTCAACCCCTGCATACAATATGGTAAA
>CALGIY010000260.1 GCA_937914965.1 uncultured Thermoanaerobacteraceae bacterium
GTGTACACGCAAATAATTCCTTCAATCCTGCGGAACTATGAAGGAATTATTTGCGTGTACACGGAACCTGAAGATCATTCTTCAAGCTGTCCTCCAGAATGCAATCTATGCGACAGTGCGAAACAGGACAACTATGATATTATAGGCCTAGAAAAACTCTATAGTGACGATAATAACATCATCAGCCTTATTCCCGAAGGAAACCTGCGTTGCAGCCGAAGGATGTCTAATAAAAGGCTATGAATTTACCAGAAGTATCTCCCGGGGGAACGCCCCAGGTATTTAAAGGGGAATATTTTTATGTAAATCTTGAGTTATCTCTTTATAACCAGCGTGTAACGATACTTGATTACCGTCTATCGGGTGAAAAAGGGGCTGTAGAGTTTATTTCACTACTGGATTCTTTGTGTATAAAAAACGAGTTTGGTAAGGTGTGGGGTAAACTTCGCCAGGAAGATGCGGATTTTTTATCTGCTTACGGGTTTTCCCAGGAAGCTGCAATTTTAAATTATTATGGCGATAAAAGTAATGCCATAGTTTGTTCCAAATTTTATTTTGACCGGCATGTTTCTACTTCTGCCGGTGAGAGTAAAAGGGTGCTGCAGGAGGTCGGTAGAAAGATAAACAGGAGCAATGGTCCCGGGCAAATGCCCCCTGGCTTCCTTTTCAAATTTGCTGAACCAAAAGATATGCCTGCACTTGCTGAACTATATCGTAGAGTATTCAAGAGTTACCCTTATCCCGTGTTTGATAAAGATTACCTAGCATCGACCCTCGACCATGTTATTTACGGTCTGGTATTCCAGGAAAATAATCTGGTTGCAGCAGCCTCAGCAGAAATTGATTTTTCCCTAGGCAATTCGGAGATGACTGATTTTGCTACAAAATCCTGCGCTCGTGGTAAAGGTTTGGCATCATTAATCTTAGCCAAACTTGAGAACAAACTGGCTGAAATGGGGGTTAGTTGCCTGTACACTATCGCTCGTTGTACTTCTTTAGGTATGAATCTGGTGTTCCTTCGTTCTGGTTATTGTTATACCGGCACCCTAGTGAATAATTGTCATATTGCAGGGGGGTTTGAAGATATGAATGTTTGGTGTAAGAGTATCTCAGATATCCGAGAGTGAAAGGGAACGGGATAGCAGGAGGAAACCAAATGAAGGTGTTGCCATACTGCTTGTCCGGCTGTTATAATATCGTTGTACATAAAAATGCTGATGTAGCTCAGTGGTAGAGCAGCTCACTCGTAATGAGCAGGCCGTCGGTTCAAGTCCGACCATCAGCTCCAAAGAAACCAGCAATAACAAGGCTTCTAGCAAAACGCTAGGAGCCTTGTGTGCCTCAATGACGTTGCTTAGTTGCCCAAACCACCCGTATTTAGTATTTGACATTTTCTGTTACGTAAAACTGTTTCTTGTTGCTTGTCAAGGGATGTACCAATTGCTCCCCAGGTGATACCCAGATCATGTATAGAATTGTTATTCCCCAATAATATCAACTTGGACAAAATATATAAATCTGATATCTTTAAATATGGGGAAGTTTATCAGAGTAAACGGTAACTATTTGTCAAAAGGAGACCTGCAGGTTATTAAAATAGCTGTCGCTGTAGCATGAAAGGGGCTGCGTAAGTAGAATTTAATAAAGGGGGAAAACCATGAATAACAACTGTCAGGATCCCCATTCTAATCAGACTGCTGATTACAGCACAAAACCTACCACTAAATCCGCTAATATAGGAATAAAACATGCCGTTGAGGAACTTACTAGGCAGAATAACCGCCTTGCTATTATTCATCAAATTGCCAAAAGAATCAATGTGGAAATGTCATACCAGGAGATCATTGACGAAGTCGCTGTCCCCTTGCGAAGTGTTTTGTCATATGACCTGTTAAGTTTCTGTTTGATTGAGGATGGTGCTCTGGTCATTACATCAGGTTTGCCTAAAGAGCAGACAACTCTAGGTACCGGTTGGGTGCTGAATAACTGTAATTCTGCACCGTGGAAGGCGATCAAAGATAAACGTTGTTTTTTGAGGCAGGACATCTGGAATGATACTCATAAATACCAGGAGGATGATGACCTGCGCAGGATAGGTATTAAATCTGCCATTATGGCGCCCCTGATGGTCAGCAATGAGGCTATTGGAAGCCTTAACTTCGGCAGTAATAAACCCTTTGCCTACTCAGAAAATGATTTTATTTTTGTGCAGCAGTTAGCAGAGCAACTGGCGGTTTGCATCCACAATGCTCGTTTATATAGCCAGGTATCTAAAAGCGAAAGGGAATGGGAGGAAACCTTTAAGGCGGTTGCCGGTGATATCTTTATCATCGACAGATCGTTTAATGTGCTGCGTTCTAATAAACACAATCCCTTGATCAAGAAGGGTGAGGGGCCTTATAAGTGCTACGATATCTTTGCCTGCTGCGGAGAGGAATGTCGTCTTTGCCCTGCTGTGGAAGCCTTTGAAACCGGACAGATGGCAGTCAGAGAAATGACAGATCCCCAGACCAAAAGCACATTCAATATTTATGCCTACCCGGTATACAACGAACAAAATGAGCTGTATGGCATGGTTGTATATATCATCGATGTAACTGCCAGAAGAAGGATGGAGGCTCAGCTGTATCAATCGGCGAAGTTGGCTGCTATTGGGGAAATGGCAGCTGGGGTTGCCCATGAGTTGAACAGCCCTTTGACCGCGGTGATCGGCAACTGCAATTTGATTTTGCGGCGGACCCCCAATGCAGATAAGCATTACAAACTGCTGTTGGATATTAAAAAATGCGGTCAGAGAAGCAAGCGGATTATCCAAAATCTCCTGACCTTTGCCAGACAGGATATCTATATCTTTGAATCCCTCTCTATCAAAGATGTGGTTACCAACAGCCTTTCTCTCATAACCTATCAAATCGAGAAAAATAATATCAAAATCATAAAAGATATAAGTGATGATCGTCTTCCTCTCATTAAGGGCAATAAGCAGCAACTGGAACAGGTGCTGATCAACTTTTTGATCAATGCTCGGGATGCCCTTGAGGATATTGAAAACAGCATAATTACTATCAGTACCGGAGTGAAATCCGTTGATAGTGGCGAGGAAATGGTCTTTGTCAAAGTTGCTGACAACGGGAGGGGCATACCCAAAAAAATTATTGATCATATCTTCACCCCATTTTTTACAACCAAAGATAAAAGCCGAGGAACCGGATTGGGTCTCTCGGTAAGCCTGGGCATTGCCCAATCCCATGGTGGGGCCATTGAAGTATCCAGTGCTCCTTGCGAGGGGAGTGCTTTTACACTGCTGCTTCCAGCTGCGAGAGAAGGTTAATTCTAAACAGGATCGGCAGATGTGGTGTACTAGGAAAAAGATGCAGGTTTATTTCTAGGGGGGCTTATTAATGAAGAGGCCAGAAGTTCTAGTAATTGATGATGAAGTAGAAGTAACTACTTTTTTTGAATACTACCTTAGAGAGGAACGAAACTATTCTGTTGCTGTGGCCAATTCTGGCAAACAGGCCAGGAAGCAAATACAGAGCAAGAAATTCGATCTTGCTCTGGTTGATTTAAAATTGCCTGATACAGATGGCATTTCACTGCTCAAAGAAATCAAGGAAGTTAGTCCTGACTGTGAGGTTGTGATCATCACAGGCTACAGTACGATCAAATCGGCGGTTGAGGCCATGAAACTGGGTGCTTTTGATTATCTGGAAAAGCCCTTTGATGAACTTGATGAACTGGATCATCTACTGGATAGAATAATAAAATTAAAAACCAACAGACACCTGTATATCAGCAGCCAGTTAGAGAGACTAGCTTCGGAATTTGGGATTATCCTGTCAGACAACAGTTCCTTGAAAGATGTGCTTTTACTTGCCCAGAAGGTGGCTGACAAGAGAATATCAGTTTTGGTGGGTGGTGAGACCGGGACCGGAAAAGAACTGGTAGCAAGATTCATTCACGCCAACAGTCTCAGAGCTAAGCAGCCGTTTTTAGGTATTAACTGTGGGGCACTTACTGAAACCCTTCTGGAAAGCGAGCTTTTTGGCCATGAAAAAGGGGCATTTACTGGGGCGCAGGGTATCAGACGTGGCATTTTCGAGTTAGCAGATGGTGGAACCCTTTTTCTTGATGAGGTTGGTGAGGCTACACCTGGAATTCAAGTCAAACTGCTGCGGGTCTTAGAAACCGGGGAATTTTATCGAGTGGGTGGAGAAAAACCAGTTAAAACGGATGTCCGGATTATTGCAGCAACCAATAAAGATCTCTGGGAAGCAGTTAAAGAGAAGAGGTTTCGAGAGGATCTCTTCTTTCGACTTGATGTTCTTAGCTTGACAGTTCCCCCTTTGCGTGAAAGGCCTATGGATATAGCACCATTAACAAATTATTTTATCAGCAAGAACATGCCTCCGGAAGGAGACAGAAAAGATGTAAGGTTTACCAAGAAGGCTTTCGATTTGCTGATGAAATATCCATGGCCCGGGAATGTCCGGGAGCTATCCAATGTGGTAACTAGGGCCATGGCACTGCGAGGAAGCGATACTATTGATTCTGAATGCCTTCCGGAGCGTATCGTCCGGGGTAGTGATTTCGAAATACAACTTGATGATTTTGATTCAATGGATGACCTGATCCACAATTACTCCCAGCAGCTTCTGCCCCTCCTTTTGAAATGCAGTAAGATCGATTTGCAGGAGTTGAAAGAAATTTTTGACCGGGAAGTGAATTATATGGCCAAAGAAATTATCAAGAACACCTTGGAAAAAACCGGCCAAGACAGATATGAGGCTTCAAAACAGCTTGGTATCAGCCCTAGAACACTGCGCTATATCTGGAATGAAAGAGGCAAACAGTAAACACTCTTAAAGCGGCCAATACTTTGGCTGCAGCCAATATATTGGTTGTATAATATTCCAAAGGATGATTCCTAAATGTGCTGAGAAAACGCTGTAAACCTTAATATTATTGGTTTTTCGACCTAAGATGCCAACCCTTTAGATATCAAAAAAGGGTTGGCATTCTTTTTGCGTATATATGATGGTGTGAGAATTTAAAGGGATATGCAAAAATATACCAGGAGGTGGCTGGTAGGACAGAATTAGTTTTCACCCAGGCCTTATTCCACAATTTTGTGTGTAAAAGGAGGCAGACTTAATGCTGCAAGAATATTACCTTCCTAATTCGGTTGAAGATGCCCTGGTATTGTTGAAAGGCAACAACGGGCAGGCCAGGATCATTGCCGGGGGCACAGATCTTGTAATAGATCATCAAACCGAAAAAGTAAAAGCTGACGCGTTTATTGATATCAGCAGTATTGAAGAACTGAATAAAATTGAAGAAGCAGATGGTGTTATTACGATTGGTGCTGCAGTTACACACAGCCAGGTTGCCAAATCACAGCTAATTCAAAAGTATGCCCCATCTCTAGTTATGGCTGCCAGGTCTGTAGGCTCGCTGCAAATTAGAAATATTGCTACTATGGTTGGAAATGTGGTTAATGCGCAGCCAGCTGCTGATACTGCTGTAGCACTGGTGGCCTTGGGAGCAGAGGCAGAAGTGAGTTCGGCTTCGGGGGTTGAGTATGTACCAGAGGAAAGCATGTACGATGGTGTGGGTAAATCAACTGTAGACAGCACTTCCCAACTGGTTACCCGAATTAGATTTGATGCTCCCCAGAGCAATCAGGGAACTGCTTTTGTCCGGCTCTGCCAACGCAAAGCCTTGGCGCTTCCCATGCTCAATGTTGCAGTAATGGTATCCCTAAAAGGTGATCAATTTGAATGGGTGCGTTTGGCTATGGCTCCGGTAGGACCGAGACCGAAAAGAGCCACTGAGGCTGAGGAAATGTTGAAAGGGTCCCCTGTGACCGATGAAGTGTTCGAAAAGGCAGTTCAGCTGGCTTTGGAAAGCGCTAACCCAAGAAGCAGTATGGTCAGAGGTTCCCGGGAATACCGCATGGGGGTTCTTCCAGTTCTGATTAAAAGAGCCCTGGCTGCGGCAGTGGACCAAGCTAAGATGAAAAACTGATATTGAAGAAGGAGGCTGACCATGAGTTTCAAGACGCTGAAATTTACTCTAAACGGTGAACCAATGGAAATACCGGTGTCTCCCTCGGATATGCTTGTAGACGTTCTCAGGGATAAACTTGAACTGACAGGTACCAAGAAAGGCTGTGGAAAGGGAGAATGCGGGGCCTGCACAGTGATTATGAATGGTAAGGCGGTAGCTTCTTGTTTGGTTCCTGCTCTGAAAGCTATGGGCGCCAATGTGGAAACTGTTGAAGGTGTTGCTAATGGAAAAGCACATCCACTTCAGGAAACCTTCATGGACCTTGGTGCTGTTCAGTGCGGCTTTTGTACGCCGGGGATGGTCATGTCGTCCAAGGCACTGCTGGATGAGAACCCAAAACCAACCAAAGCTGAAATCAGGGAAGCCATAGCAGGCAATATCTGCCGCTGCACGGGGTATGTCAAGATCGAAGAAGCTGTTGAGGCGGCTGTGCAGAAACTCCAGGAAAAACGGTAGAGGAGGGGTAAAGATGAGTGCCGTAAAGATAGATGAACAGGTTGCCAAAACCAGTGGTTATAATGTAATTGGTAAGAGTGTCAGAAGAAGGGATGCTCTGGCAAAGGTCACCGGAGAGGCGATGTTTAGTACAGATGTTAAGCTTCCGGGGATGCTGTATGCTAAAGTGCTGCGCAGCCCTTACCCCCATGCGAAAATTACGAAAATCGACACTTCGAAAGCAGAAGAGCTGCCTGGTGTAAAAGCGGTTGTATCTGTTAAGAACACTCCCAGGGAAAAGTTCAATACTTCTGCAACCATGACCTTTACAGTGCCACACTTGGATCCGGTGCTCGACCAGTACATATTCGATGATGTGGTGCGCTATGTGGGGGACGAAGTGGCAGCAGTAGCAGCAGTCAGTGAGGAAGTTGCCCAACAGGCACTGAAGCTGATTGATGTGGAATATGAGCAGCTGCCTGCGGTATATGATCCCCTGGAAGCCATGAGAGAGGACTCCCCAGATATTCACACGGGCTGTCACGAAGGCAAGAATGTCCCTGGTGATATCGTAAAGATTGCAATGGGTGATGTAGAGAAGGGTTTTGAAGAAAGCGATCTAGTTATCGAAGAGATGTTCAAGCTGCCTGTTCAAAAGCAGGCCCAGATGGAAACCCATGCCGCAGTAGCTCAGGTAACCCCGGAAGGAAATATTACTGTTTGGTCCACCACTCAGACACCACACCCGACCCGGATGATTCTCTCCAAAGTCTTCGGTGTGCCGCATAGTAAGATCCGGGTACTGAATCCACCATATGTGGGCGGCGGATTTGGTGTGCGAATCGGCTGCAGCGGCAAAGCGGAGCCTATTGCGGTGGCACTTTCCATGCAGGCTAAGCGCCCTGTCAAGATTGTTTATACCAGAGAAGAGGATTTTACTGCATCTGATACCCGCCACGGTGGTTATGTTTGGGCTAAACTGGGGGTCAAGAAAGACGGTACCTTCCATGCACTGGAATTGAAGGGTATTTTGAACGCTGGGGCATACTGCAGCTTCAGTTGTGAAGTACCAGGTGTGATGGGTGCCATGGGGCTTTCGGTTTACCGTATTCCCAATGAAAACTTTGTTGGGTATACCGCTTACACCAACACTACGCCTGCCGGGGCGATGCGCGGGTTTGGTAACCCACAGGCGATTTTCCCGCTGGAATCAGTTGTGGACATGGCTGCTGAGAAGCTGGGGATGGACTCTTTGGAACTGCGTTTGAAAAACATCATGAAGACTGGAGACCCTTGGTGTCTGCCTTATCCCTGCGGCTCCACTGGTTTGGCTGAGTGCATCGAAAAGGGTGCCGAAAGCATTGGCTGGGAAAGACGAGGTAAATTGAACAAGCCAGGAGCAACCAAGGTGCGTGGAATCGGCATGGGAGTTGGCACCCATTGTAGCAATGCCTGGCCCTTCTGCGTAGATTACGACAATGCTTATATTACAATTGAGCAAGATGGTTCTGTTCAGTTGGCCACTGGAGTACCCGATATAGGGACCGGAACATCCACCTCACTTCCGCAGCTTGCAGCAGAGGTGCTTGGAGTGGATCTGGATACGGTGAACATCACCTTTGGGGATACGGCCAGTACTCCTTTTGATATCGGCAGCCACGCCAGCCGGACGTTGTATGCAGCTGGTACTGCGGTTATTGCAGCAGCAAAGGATGCCAAGAAACAGGTGCTGGAGTATGCATCTGATCTTTTGAATGCTCCTGCCGAAAGATTGGACATCAAGAACTCAACAGTTTTCGTGGCAGCTCAGGGGCTTACTAATAGCTGCTCTGGCAGCGGGGTTTGTAAGGTAGGATCTGGAGAGAGAACAAGTATTACCATGAAAGAACTTGCAGCCCATGCCCACCTGCGTAACAAGCAGTTTATCGGTGTGGGACGGATTGTCCCACCTAACTCTCCACCATGGGAAGCTCATTTTGCAGAAGTTGAAGTGGATCTGGAGACTGGGCAGGTTCGAGTGATCAAGTTAGCAGCTGCCCATGATGTGGGTAAAGCCATCCACCCGGCGATCGTGGAAGGGCAGATCGAAGGTGGGGTTCTCCAGGGCATTGGCTATGCGCTTAGTGAAGAGATCAAGTATAATGATAAGGGTAGGCAGCAGAACTACAGTTTCCACAACTATTTCTTGCCTACAGCCGAAGATGTGCCAGAAATCGATGCAATAATAATAGAATCCAATGATCCCAGCGGTCCTTTTGGAGCGAAGGGTCTTGGAGAAACAGGGCTAGTACCCACAGCACCGGCGATCGCCAATGCTGTTTATGATGCTACTGGTGTGCGCTTTAAAGAGATCCCTCTGACTGAGGAAAGGGTTTTCTTTGGTCTGCGGAACAATAAAGCTTAAACTAGGAAGTTTGGACAGGCCATCAGGATAAGACCTAGTGGTCTGTCCAAACCATTATACTTTGTAGAGTATACTGCCATTGAGGGGGCTGTTCCAATGAGGGCACTGGTTGTTTATAAAAATGATCTGCGGGCTCACAGGTTGGCCAAGGAGTTGTGTAGTACCTTGCTGGTCAGAGGAGTTTCGGCAAACAGCCTGGAGTCTCATCATTTGAACTATAACAGTTCTATCCCCCTAGATATTGTCTTTGTCCTTGGTGGTGATGGCACGCTCTTAAAGACGGCTCGTCATTTTGCCTCCCTGGGAACGCCAATTCTGGGTGTGAACCTTGGAACGGTGGGGTTTCTCAGCAGTATTGAACCCGAGGATCTTATGGATGCCCTTGATTTAGTACTGCAGGGGAAGTTTGAGGTAGAAAAGAGAATGATGATCGATGTTCAACTGCTTCGAGATGGTTTGGGACGCCCACATCAGACACTGGCTCTCAATGATGCTGTCATCAAGACGCGTGTTTTACACACCATTAAAACCAAACTCCTGGTAAATGGCGTTTACTATACAACATACCAGGGGGACGGCGTTATTTGTGCTACACCTACTGGTTCCACAGCTTACTCTCTGTCTGCAGGGGGTCCAATACTAGATCCCTGTATTCCAGCACTGGTGATCACCCCCATCTGCCCCCAGCTTTCATCTTCCAGATCTTTGGTAATCAAATCATCGTCTCAACTGGAATTTGAACTGGATTCCGATTATATGACCTATGTGACGATTGATGGTGAAGAAGAAATTCCTATCCTGAAGGGGGACAGTGTCCGGATTACCCAGTCCCCAGTAACAGCCCAGATTATCCAGTTTTACCCGGTCAGCAGCGCAGATAAGGTACTCAGGATCGGTGGACAGAAGCAGACTAGGAACTTACCGGTTGAAATTACCGCAGAAACGGGTGTCATTGATTGATATCAAGTAATAAACAAGGCGAGGGGAGGATTTTCTCCGTGTCATGTACCTGTCAGTGCAATAAACAGCAAGAGAACGATATACAGAAGAATCCCAAGACCTGGGGTCCGTTACAAGAACTGCTGGAACAATACAGGGGCAAGGCAGGCAGTTTGGTTGCTATACTGCAGGGAGTACAGTCTATTTACGGATACCTGCCGCAGCAGGTGATGGAATACATTGCCTCTGCAATGAAGATGAAACCGGCAAAAATTTATGGAGTAGCCACATTTTATACCCAGTTTCGGCTGCAGCCGGTTGGGAAATTCCTTATCCTGCTGTGCCAGGGTACTGCCTGTCATGTTAATGGATCTGAACGCATCCTGACTGCTATCTGTGAAGAGCTCGGGATCAAGCCTGGTGAGACAACTCCTGATGGGCTTTTTACTCTGAATTGTGTGGCTTGCCTGGGCTGCTGCAGCCTGGCTCCTGTCATGATGATTAACGATCAGGCTTACGGACCGCTTACCCCTGATAAAGCCCTCAAAATAATAAGGGACCTGAATGCTTCAGAACAGCAGGCCTGCGAGGGAGGGAAAGAATAATGAAAATAAGGATTGGATTAGGAAGCTGCGGGATAGCTGCTGGCGCACTGAAGGTAAAGGAGTGCGTGGAGACAGAGATCCAAGGACGCGGGCTAGATATAAAGGTGCAGACCACAGGTTGTATCGGCATGTGTCATGCTGAACCGATCCTGGATGTGATCGATGAACAGGAAAGAGTCTATACCTACGGGTATGTCACTCCAGAAATGGTGAAGAAGATTTTTGATGGTCACATTACAGGCCAGTCACCTGTGGAGAAATACTTATTAGCTACTCCGGAAAAGGAGTGCGATTTTCTGGCAGGCCAGAAAAGGGTGGCTCTGCGGAACTGCGGTATTATCAATCCAGAACAGCTCCAGGATTATGTTGATCATGAAGGATATCAGGCTTTAAAGCGAGCGGTTACCAAGATGACCCAGGAAGAGGTAATCTCTGAAATTAAGGAATCTGGTCTGAGGGGCCGTGGCGGAGCAGGTTTTCCCACCTGGTTCAAGTGGGATGCAGCCCGCAAGAGTCCAGGGAATGTCAAATACATCGTCTGCAATGCTGATGAAGGAGACCCCGGTGCCTTTATGGACCGCAGTCTCTTGGAGGGTGACCCCCATGCGGTCTTGGAGGGTATGGCCATCGCTGGTTATGCAGTTGGGGCCAACCAAGGATTCATCTACTGCAGAGCCGAGTATCCCCTGGCTATCCGCAGAGCGGAACTGGCCATCAAGCAGGCAGAAGAGCGCGGTATGCTTGGTAAAAACATCTTTGGTACCGGTATTGATTTTGAAATCAGGATCAAACAAGGGGCCGGCGCCTTTGTCTGCGGTGAGGAAACAGCCTTAATCGCATCTCTTGAGGGAGAGCGAGGTATGCCTCGTTTGAAGCCGCCATTCCCGGCTCAGTCCGGTTATTGGGAAAAGCCCACTAACATCAACAATGTGGAAACATACGCAAATGTGCCCTGGATTCTGGCCAATGGTGGGAAGGCCTTTTCCGCGATGGGAACAGATAAAAGCCCTGGCACCAAGGTTTTCGCCCTGGCAGGCAAGATTAAGCGTGGTGGGCTGGTAGAAGTGCCCATGGGATTGCCATTGAAAGAAGTTATTTTTAATATCGGAGGCGGGACCAAGGGGGATCAGAAGTTTAAGGCAGTCCAGATGGGAGGCCCCTCTGGCGGCTGTATTCCTGAGGAACTGCTGGAGACCATAGCCCAATCCTGTTAAAAACCCTGGTGCCTACTGAATGATAGGGATCATTT
>CALGIY010000261.1 GCA_937914965.1 uncultured Thermoanaerobacteraceae bacterium
ATTAGTGTCGGCCAGAAGACCGTACCACTTGAGCGCATAATTCCAGCCAGGATGTTCATGTTGCCAAACAATGGATAGCTCCAGAGGGTGACAACCAGCAGACCGAAAGCCATGTTGAGGGTTTGATTGTCGGTCAGGAAAAGCGAAAGAATATTTCTCCCGAAGATGTAGGTCAGCAGTACAAGCACACCAACAACAATATAGTTTATTAATACTCCTGTTCTAATAATCTTGGACAGTTTTTTGCTGTACCCAGCACCGATAGCTTGGGCGCCAAAGATAGAAACTGTGATCCCTAAGCTGGTTGCTGGAAACTGGACATAACTGATCACCTGGTTGACCGCACCGTATGCGGCGGTAGCACTGCTTCCGAATTTGTTGATAAAGGAGATGACTGCCACCGCGGCCAGGGAGATCATAACCATTTGGATGCTGGTAGGGATACCGATTTTTACCAGGAGTTTAAAAACTGGCCAGTCGATCCGCAGATTGTGCATGGTTTCTCGGTCAAACTGCAGTGGGTGGTTTACTTTTTTCAGATAGATGAGAAAAACTATAAAGGTCAGCAGAGCGGAGATTACGCTTGCTAGAGCTGCACCGTTGACTCCGAGCTGTGGAAAAGGCCCCCATCCAATCACAAGGGTTGGAATCAGAAGGAGACTTAGTGCTGTGCTGATTAAAAGAAAGTAAAAGGGAGTGGTGGAGTCTCCAGAACCCCGCAGAAATGTAGTATAGACATTGTATAGAAACAACACCGGCATAGACAGGAATATGATGCGCGCAAACCCGGCTGAGATCTCGATGATATTAGCAGGTGTACCGGTTAGTTCCAGTAGATTATGGGTAAAAAGTACTCCGGGTATGGCGACCAGCAGGGCGAGCAAGAAGGTAGAAGTTAGTGTTGTTCCGACAATGACCTTTACCTGCTTCCAGTCACGGGCGCCGAAAGCCTGCCCGATTAGAACTGCGCTGCCGCTTCCAATGCCGATAACAAATGATACCAGGAAGAAAAAAACAGGGAAAAAGGCTGAAACCGCAGCTAATGCATTTTCTCCAATCATACGCCCGAGAATGATGCTGCTCACTGTACCACTGATGGCCTGCAGTGCGTTGCTGAGCATCAGCGGTAAAAGGAAAATGAGCATGGTTTTCCAGAGAGGTGCATTAAAATCAATGCGGCTTTTCTTGGCAGCTTTGTCTTGAGCTTCTGTTTGTTCAATAGGTGGTGTGGCAGTTGTATCATTATTCATGTGTCTGTTTATCACTCCGATTTTAAAAAATAACCCTGGGAACTATTTTACTACATTTTGTGAATGGTTATCTGCCAGGGTGGACAATAAGTAAAGTGTCTTCAATCATACCATGGCAGATACTTAGAAAAAATTGAGCCAGGTGGTTTCTACATACATGTATAACACTCCTCACAGCGCAATATATAAATTATAGCATTCTGAGGTTACACGGCACTAGGTTCTTTTTAGGAGGTGAAAGAGCATGTTTAAAGGAGTTCCGTTCCGCTGCCTGACCGCTTTTCTTTGTGCCTTGCTGCCCATGCAGATGGGTTGTGGTCCCGGTCTTCCCCGGCGGGAGGAGGCTGTTTCAGAAGATAACCGCACTGCAGAGTTCTGGATTAAAAAGGTATCGGACCCGGATAGAATTATTATGAACGAAAAAGAAATTGCAGTCTTCAATCAAGAGATTATGAAAACGCTGCCCCAAGTTATCAAGGATCTTGCTGCATATCCGGAAGAGGTTGCCGGAGAAAGCATCTTGGATGTGATTAATGAACAACAGTATCCTCAAAAGCCTCTCTATTACTGTGGGCAGCAGTTAGGGGCTTCCTTTTATGATGGACTGCTGCAGGAGATGAATCTCGGGGGGATAAAAAGTGTTAGTAAGCTACGCTGTGCGTATACAATCAGGCGCACCAGCATCAGGTCCTTTCCCACTAGACTTTTGGTTACAGATGATCCTGGGGACCTAGAATTCGATCTTTTCCAGGAAACAGCACTTGATCCTGCGGAACCAGTTATTGTGCTGCATGAGAGTGTAAGTGGAAAGTGGTGTTTTGTGCAGGCATCCTTTTACAAGGGGTGGGTGCCTGTCGCTGACCTGGCTGTGGCAACAAGTCGTGAGGACTGGCTTTTATACCTGCAGGCAGATTCCTTTTTGGTGGTAACCGGCAGCAGGCTGCGTCTGGGGTACAATCCTTATTCCCCGGAAATATCTGAATTGGAGTTTTTTATGGGAGCCAGGATTCCCCTGGCTGCGCGGGATGGTATCCCGCGGGTGGTTGATAAACAATCTCCGAGCGGCAGCTATGTTGTCAAACTTCCTACACGAGGTAGGAACGGTGAACTGGCCTTCAAACTGACACTTGTACCCCGGGGTAGTGATGTTTCTGTAGGATATCTTCCCTATACTGGTGCAAGTGTGATCAAGCAGGCGTTCAAAATGCAGGGGGAGCGCTATGGTTGGGGTGGGATGTTTAACTCCCGAGATTGTACGGCGTTTGTCAGAGATATTTATCGCTGTTTTGGGTTTCACTTTCCCCGTAATTCGCGAGAGCAGGGATCCCTGCTCTCGCGAATTACGGGGAAA
>CALGIY010000262.1 GCA_937914965.1 uncultured Thermoanaerobacteraceae bacterium
CTGGCTCATCCTCAGATTCGTTTAACGGTACCTGGTTTGCTTTATTGCTTTATTGTTGGTTCTACTGCCGACTAACATTATCCGAGCTGGCTATCACCGGATTTCCAACGACTAACTGCCAACCACCACTTCATTGGACACCAGAACCGGTCCCCTGTCCATTTCGTCGATTACCTTCATATACGTCTGTGGTCTTTTGGTGACGGCCTTTTAGTGACAGGCACCCGGGAATACCTAGTTAATTGGTACCGTGTCTCCCGTACTCTGGCTGGACAACAGAACCGGTCCGGTGTACATAGTGTCTACAATTGTTCCTCCAGTGTCTGCAGTACAGATCGCGGGGACGGTTCTCCTGATCTATGGACCGATCCCATGGCCATCTTTTGCCCGGATTGCCTAGGTGACAGCAGGGGCGGTTCCGTGATTAGCCCCGTGTCCATATAGATCACAGGGGCGTGACCGTGCTCCTAATCTGGTGGGACATTCCAGGTAACTGTCACCAACCAGATTCAAAGTTGTCAAAAGGACCGTCCCCGTGACATCAAACGTCCCGTTGCCACCTCGCTTGGCGTACGGAAAAGGAAGACCTCCGAAGATGGACTTCGGAGGTCTTTTGACCCAAGTATGGTTGATTTTGTTTAGCAGATTTAGAACATTTTTTTGTTCACTTCGTCGATTGCCTTACTTGCTGCCTCATATACGCCTGGGAAGGAGCTGAGATTTAAACCTTGAGATAGGCAGGGAATAAAATATAACTTTCCGCAATTTCTGCAAGCTCTCTCTACTTCTCTGGTAACGATTTCAGGTGTCCATTCTGGGAAATCAACGACACCGCTGTCGATATCCCCCATAAAGGATATTTCTTTGCCATATTTTTTGATAAGCTCAGGGGTATTGTTGGTTGTCATGACTCCCTGCCAGATATCTACTCCCATTTCGATCATATAGGGAACTAGGTTAGCTGCATAGGAATCACAGTGGTGCACGATCAGTTCGACGCCATTGGCTTTATAGTAGCCATATACTTTTTTGTAAGCTGGTACATAGAACTCTTCAAACATGGCAGGAGATATGAAAGAAGATTTTTGACTGCCCCAGTCATCATGATGGAAAAGGGCATCAGGATGGACGTGTTTGATCACTGCTTTTGCATATTCCAACTCATATTCAGTAAGATAATCAATAAGCTCATGCATGGCTTCAGGTTCTTCATAGAGGGCCATTAACGCATCTTCCATGCTCATAAGGTTATGACACATTTCAAAGAGACCACCAAAATAAACCCCTGTTACAAATTGCTCGTTACGGTCGACAGATTTTGCATGGGCTTCAGCTGCAGCCCATGCTTCACTGGAAGCTGGGACGGCAGGCGCTTTTACGTATTTTCTCCACTCGGTGATATCTTTAAGTACCTTGTGTTCCTCGTCATGCACAGGGAACTGACCAATCTGCCCTTCCGGCCATCTGTAGGTAACGCCCCATCCATTCGTATGCTCCTTACCGGGTTGGCAAAAAGCATCATTTACCATTGGAATTTCCATGATCAAATCCATAAATTCATACTGATTTACGAATCGATCCGGATTTCCACCTTTAATCGTTTCCATTAAGTTCTGTCTCTTTGTTAACATAAGTTTTGGCCTCCTTTTTTTATGCCGTGTGCTAAGCGTTTACTAATTCTCTAGCTTTTGCAGCGGCACCGCCTGCATCGGACGCAAACCCATCTGCACCAATTTCTGCTGCATATTCAGGTGTTACAGGCGCACCACCGACGATGACATTGAAACCTTTTAATCCGCTGTCTTTCAGCATTTTAACGGTTTCCCTCATTTTCGGCATTGTTGTTGTAAGAAGTCCTGAACATGCGACTAATGTTACATTTTCATTTTCTTTGACGGCATTAACAAATTTTTCTGCAGAAATGTCTACGCCAAGGTCGACCATTTTAAATCCGACACTTTCGAGCATCATTGAAACGAGGTTTTTACCGATGTCATGAAGATCACCCTCAACAGTACCGATAACGCATGTACCTAAAGAAGATGTGCTTTCGCCTGTGAGAAGAGGTTTAATTACATCGACACCCTTGGACATGGCCTTAGCTGCCATCAACATTTCAGGTACGAAAATTTCTCCATTAGAAAATTTTTCACCAACGACACCCATTGAGTCAATCATAGCCTGAAGAATATCTGTCGCTGCGTTTCCTTCGTCCAAAGCTTCCTGTACCAAACCTGGAACGAGTTTTGCTTTTCCTGCCTCTAACTTAGTTTTTACTTCTGCAATTTTTGACATTTTCGTTCCCCCCAGATAATTATTTTTTCTGACCAAATTTACCTTCTCGGAAGGCTCCGATGTATTCCATGCAGTATTCGTCCTGACCTAAGAGTGCTTCAGTGGCATAGATCATGCCCATCAGATCTCTGTTTAACGGGTCAACGATGGCACTGTCCATCCCTGCGTTCATCGACAGCACGATGAACGCCTGATTGACCAGTTTTCTTGCAGGAAGATTAAATGAAATATTACTTGCTCCTCCTGTCACATGAATTTTCGGATATTGTGCTTTGATTTCTTTTATTACATCAGTAATCGTGTTGATTCCGTCTTCTGAGGTGCAAAGCATTTGAACTAAGGGATCAATGTGCAGGCGAGATGGATCAATGTTGTATTCCTTTGCTTTTTTCATAATGCTTGCAAAAACTTCCAGACGCTTTTCAGCGTTCTGGGGAATTCCTGTATCATCGCATAAGAGGGCGGCACAGTCCCATTTCGTATCGGCTATTAACGGGAATATTGCTTCAATCTTGTCGCCTTCCATGGATACCGAATTGATAAGACCAGGCTTGTTGCAGAACTTAATCGCTTCTGCACAGATACGCACATTAGGGCTGTCGATAGCAATGGGTGTATCTGTAACCTCCTGTACCAAGTCGATAAGCCACTTCATAGTTTCGAGTTCAATGCTGCTTTCAACCGATGCACATACATCAATGAATGCAACTCCTGCTTCTGTTTGAACTTTAGCCAGATTTCGAATAAAGCCTGCATCCTTTTCAGCAATTGCCTTTGATACGGAAGGAATTGCACCATTAATTTTTTCACCAATAATTATCAAGATTATCTACCCTCCTTTTGTAATTTTAGGCTCGCTTTTCTTTGAATTACAGATTCATTAATATCAACGCCTTACCATGAAACGCTGTATCCACCTCCCCATACCTGTATATACATCTCTATACAGATAATAAAACGAAATAAAAACTATGTCAAGTAGATCTCGGGGAGGGTTATTCTGATCGTCCCCGAGATCTTTCTCATCTGCTTGTTAATTGACTTCATAATTATTCTTAGATAAAATAGAAACAGGTTATATATACAGGTATATAAAGGACACTACGATTAAAGGAAGGAAACAAGATGCCGCAGAAATTGAAAAACAGTGATATTAACCTCTTTTGTATTGGGGAAATGGGCTTCATAATCATGATGCTCTTGGCGGTAAATTATTACGCCTATTTTCTAACGGATGTAGCACTTATCGGTGCGGCGACCGTGGGAACGATTCTCTTGATTGCCAGGATTGCTGATGCTGTTTCTGTACCTATAACAGGGTGCATAATTGAGAAAATAGACCTGAAATGGGGCAGGTACAGGTCATGGATTCTGGCTGCGCCGCCGTTTATAGCCGTTTTCTTTATATTAATGTTTACAAACCCTGATGTGAATGTTGTGACCAAGGCAGTATTATTAGGGACATTCTATGTTTTGGGGCATGTTTCTGTAAACCTTGCTGGCTCGGCTTATGTTGCTCTTATCCCTGTCTTAGCAACTGACCAAACCGATAGGGTGAAACTTTCCTCGAGAAGGGCGCAAGCCAATGCAGGCGCCCAGATCATTTTTGGCCTTATTGCCATGCCCTTGATTCTTGCTTTGGGTGCTGGTAATGAAGGCAGAGGCTTCTTCTTAACCATAATTATTTTTGCCACCTTGCAGCTGCTGGGCTACTTGTTGGTGGCTAGAATTACGAAACCTTTTGTGGCTGGCCGTCAAACAGAAGGTAAAAAAGATGCGATCACGGTGAAAGACATGTTTGCACAGATTTTTTCCAACTCACCTTTGCTGGTTTTGCTGCTGGCGGAAATGTTCAGAATGACTACTATGTTCGTATTAATGGGCTTTGGTGTCTACTATTTTAAATATGTGGCCCATAATATGCTTATGGTTACTGCCTTCTTTACAAGTCTCAGTGCAGCAGCGTTAGTTGGGGCTGTTACCGGTCAATTTATCGCCAATAAATTTACGAAGAAAAAGACTTATATATTAGGTATGGTTGTCGCGGTGCTGTCTTTGTCAGCGGCGTGGTTGGTGGCTAAAGAGACCTTGGTATTTATTATTTTTTGTTCACTAGCAATGCTTGGAATTAATATTGTCCAAGCCATGCAAGCCGCAATGTATGCAGATACCGCTGAATACAGCGAATGGAAAACAGGGAAAAACGTCGGGGGGCTGATTATGGCCTTAAGCGCACTTCCTATTAAAATTGGAGTGGCCGTAAGCGGTGCTGTGACCGGATTCGGCCTTGCCGCTGCTGGTTATGTGGCCAATGCCAAACCAACTGCCGAATTAGCAAGTGCGATCAGTACTTTAGCAACATTAGTTCCTGCACTTTTTGCCGTACTGGCGATAGTTGGGATACTGTTTTACTCCTTGAGTGAAGAAAAAGTGAACCAGATGCGGTTGGAGATTCAAACGAGGAACGGCGAATTCCCCCTTACTTGACGGGGCAACTTGACCCGTATCCAGGCCTTGTCAGCCCTTTTAGGATGTGCTAGTATTTATATACTGGTATATACCGTATTGGAGAGTATAGAGTATAGTCCGGGGTCTGGTTTAGCCGGGATCCAGGTGACAAAGCCCCCGTGACAAAGTTGCGAGAACCGTCCCCCTGAACTACGCTAAAATAGATCACGAGAACCGTCCCCGCGATCTATAATCTACGTACAACCTTAATGGATGTGATGTTAATGCAGCCGTTATATTATCGGATTGCTGAAGATGTGATCAATCAGATTAAAGGTGGGCAGATAAAACCGGGAGATCTGCTCCCATCTGAATCCCAGCTCTGCGCGGAATACAGCACCAGCAAAATGACAGTGCGGCAGGGCCTAGCCTTACTTGCCCGGGGTGGATACCTACGGTCAGTACCTGGTAAAGGCAATTTCGTAGAATATCCCCGTTATGACTTGCTGACGATGCACTTCGATGAGATGGACATCACCAGCGGTTATCCCCAGGGAGTAAAGCTGTTAGAGGCAACTATTATGGACCCCGACCCGCAGGTCAGGGATGAGCTTTCTTTGCCCAAGAAGGCAAAGGTAATTATGATGAAACGGCTCCTTTATTCGGAGACACAGGTGGCTGCCTTAGACATCAAGTTTATGCCTTATATTAAAGGCAAGCCGCTGATCGAAAAAGAGATTCAGTACATTCCTTTTGCCAAGATGGTTGCCAAACACGGCGAACTTTTCTCTGTTAAAAACGAAGTCACCATCTATGCCGCTGCTGCCGACCAGGAGGTCGCCTCCAAGCTGGAGATTTCTCCGGGCAGCCCGCTGCTGGTGATTGAGCAGAAGTTGTTATCAGCCGAGCAAAAGCCCATGGGCTGGGGCAAGACCTTCTGCCGCTCTGACTGCCTGCAGCTGCACGCGGTATCTGCGCAGTATATTCAGGATCAAAAGCTTCTCAATTTGTAGGGAGACTTTACCCAGCGTTACATTGCCATTAGAAGGGGGTCATCATTTGGCGAATACCCGGAGGATGCTTGTTCCAGCTGCGTAATTATTAACCCTACTCTTTACATGAGTCATATAGTTAAAGT
>CALGIY010000263.1 GCA_937914965.1 uncultured Thermoanaerobacteraceae bacterium
ACATTGGAGGCAGTAGACAGCCCCCCAGCAATGCTGTAGCTAGCCAGGTTGTGGCGCCGCATGATCCAAAGTACCAGGTCTACCACCAATCCCTGGACCAAAGATACCAACACTATGACTATCCCATGGGTGCTGCCGGTAAGCATCTCTACAATCCCTTTTAAAAGGCCGGCAGCCGTAGCAGCCCCGGGTTTTCTCACCAACCCTGCCGCCAGGATAATCCAAAATACATGCAGTCCACCTACAAACTGTCCAGCCCCAAAGGGCACCCCAAAAATGCGATTCAGCAAATTGGCTAAATAACCTATATAAGTGCTTAGTACTCCTCCGATACCGCTTAAAATTGCGATAACTAGTAGATCCCGGTTGGATAAGTAATATCTCTTTTTAACACCCTGCTCTATTCCTGGTTTCGACATGGAACCACCTCCAAGCGGATTACAGTCTTAACCCACCGCCCCCCTGCAGATTGGTAAAGGTGCCACCCCTGCCCTGGAGCGGAAGTAAAAGCACAGTCCTCATTATCGTACACCCCATCACCTGGGAAAAAGACAATCCGGTGACCTTCAGGCCACTCAGGAACCGACATACCGTTAAACTCTACAGCCAGGGCCATCTCCCCCTGGCGCTCTGCCCAACCACAGCTCTCGGGGTAAACATTTTCATAGGCAAATGCCTGGCTGTAACCATCTAAGGCATAGACCATCAGGGCATCACCAGGCTCCATCCCCCCGGCTTTCTCTAACAATTCCATTACCGGTACCCCCCGGTAAACCCCTTTCCCAGCAAAGTTGCCGAGCTGATTCTGAAAACACAGCTCTTCCTTTAATACAGCCATCGCATCAAGCTCATCCCGAGAGAAGATTAAATCACCTTTTGTTCCGGTAATCACCAACTCTTCAGGACGGGGAGGTGCTTTAACTTTTACTGGTTCAACTTTAAGCCCCTCAGAGGTCGACCGGCATAAAGCAAAGTGGTGGTACCCTCCCTGATCGGCTGAAGCATATAAAGGAGCACCCCCTCCTCCGCTGACTACAAACTGCACCCCGGAGGTCTGGCTCTGGTTAAACAGATGGATATGCCCTGAAAACACCCCCTGCACAGGGCTGTTTGAGGCGGTAACCAGTTCAATAAAAGCTTGGGCCTGATTTGGATCCAAGAAGCCATGATCCTTCCCCCGCGGATCAACTGGGGGAACATGAAGAAACAAATACCCCGGCAGCTCTCCTCCAGCCAGCGTCTCCTCCAGCCAAGCCAGCTGCTCGGCATCGATCCCCATCGAAGAGCTGTCTAAAAAGCAAAACCGAAAGCCGCTGTAATCAAAATAATAATACTCAGGGCTTAAATTCTGACAGTAATAAACACTACCCTCT
>CALGIY010000264.1 GCA_937914965.1 uncultured Thermoanaerobacteraceae bacterium
TTAAAAAGAGTACTTGGCACATTAGATGGCTGGATTTGCGGATTGAGGAGGGAACAATCTGATAGTCGCAGTTCCATTGACGTCTTTCAGTGGGATGAGAGTCATTCTCTTTACAAGATCAATCCCATTGCAAATTGGAGTGAAGAAGACTTATGGGCGTATATAAAGAAGGAGAATGTGCCTTATAGTGAATTGTATGAGAGAGGGTTTCGAAGTATAGGCTGTAAACCTTGTACTCGAGCTGTGAATCAAGGGGAAGATGTGCGCAGTGGCAGATGGTGGTGGGAGAGTCCTGAAAAAAAAGAATGTGGGCTCCACTGGGATTTACTGCCTGAAGAAATACAATAGAGAACAGGGGGATTATAGATGGATCATTTAGATAAATTAGAGGCTCAGAGTGTTTACATATTGAGAGAAGCGTATAGAGAGTTTAAAAATATTTGCATGTTGTGGTCTATTGGAAAGGACAGTACCGTATTATTGTGGCTGGCGAGGAAAGCTTTTTTCGGTCATGTCCCAATACCCCTGGTACATATTGACACTCATTATAAAATACCTGAAATGATTGACTATGCTTTTTCATTAGGACATAAGGGTATTTGTTTTACATGCATTTATTCAAAAGTGGAGCAAAGGGGTGCAAATTTGAGGTTACATTGACAAATTGGAAATTTATTTGTCTACCTTTTTAGATTTTATAAAGCCGATAATAATTAATGCAATTCCTAAAATGGCAATTGGAATATAGATCCAATCCGGAATACTCACAATAAACCTATCAACTACAGACATAATGACATAAAGTAAAATGCCAATGCTAATAATCAAACTACGTTCTTTCACGCTATTTTCCTTCATATTTGCGAATATTGCTATGTTCTTCTAATTGCAGCAAAAGAATAAGGACGGAAATTTTGTATCAAAATTTCCGTCCTTACATTGGTGGACGTGAGGGGATTCGAACCCCTGACCTCCTGAGTGCGAGCCAGGTGCTCTCCCAACTGAGCTACACGCCCATTGCCTTAAATAATATTACTCTGCCGAGCGGTCTCTGTCAAGTTCAACCGTGTGATCTGTACAGATCACACGAAACTTATCGAAGTACGGTGCAGTCTTCCCACTAAATTAATCTACTGATTTCCTTAATTTTTCGACGATTTTATCCCGCATCCCCCGCCTTACCAGAGGTTCAATATCTTTAAAATCCAGCTTGGGGAAGGCATCCATGATTTCCTTGGCGACGACAGTGCCTTCTCTGAGCATTCCGGCCTTGTCCAGCATTTCAATGGTCTCTTTGTCGGTTTTTCCGGTCTCCATGAAGTCGTCATACAACCTTAATAAATCCACCCAGAAGCTGCGCGGCAGTTGAACATCTGCTTCCATCAGATAATCCCCCTTTTAAACATTAGCTTAGCCCTTTAAACATTTGCTTACTGAGGGCATCATAAACAACTACAGCCACCGAATTTGATAAATTCAAGCACCTGGCATCCGAAATCATCGGGATACGCATACAAAACTCTTGATTAGCAGTTAATAATTCCTCAGGCAGTCCCTTGGTCTCACTCCCAAAGACGAAAAAGTCACCAGGTTTATGAGCAAAGTCTGTATAATATCTTTTCCCTTTTGTTGTTACATAAAAAAGTTTGCCAGCAGGATGTTTTGCCTTGAAGTCTTCCAGGTTGTCATAAACATGAACATCCACCAGATGCCAGTAGTCCAGTCCTGCTCTTTTGAGGTAACGATCTTGTAAAGAAAAACCCAGGGGACCGATTAAGTGCAAATGACATCCTGTTGCAGCACAGAGGCGTGCGATATTGCCTGTATTTTGTGGTATATCTGGTTCATAGAGAACTATATTGAACATTAATGATTCCCTCTCTCTAGAGCATTATAAACCAGGAACAATGATGGTGTCTATCATCTTATATCTGCTTCTGGTTTGTACTCCGGCAACCATGTATAATAAGTATCAGATCAATCATATCTGGAGGGTTAGCAGTGGCAAAGAAACGTTATCATGACTCCCTGTGGAAACCGGTCGGGCAGGCCATCAACGATTACAAGCTGATCCAGGAAGGAGATCAAATAGCTGTCGGACTTTCAGGCGGCAAAGACAGCCTGACACTACTCTATGTCTTAAGCGAGCTCAAAAGATTCTCCCCAGTTAAGTTCAATCTACACGCCATAACTGTGGACCTCGGCTTTGGCAGCTCACTTACATCAATCCGTGATTTCTGCCGGGATTTAGGTGTCAACTGGTCACAGGTGCATACCAAAATCGGGCCTATTGTTTTCGACTACCGTAAAGAACCAAACCCCTGTTCACTCTGCAGCAAAATGCGTAATGGTGCCCTGCATATAGCAGCAAAACAGATGGGCTGCAGCAAAGTCGCCCTGGCCCACAGTCTGGACGATGCCATCGAAACCTTTTTCCTGTGCCTTTTTTATGAGCGCAGAATCAAGACGATGCAGCCGGTCAGCTACCTTTCCAGAAGGCAGGTAACACTGATCAGGCCGCTGATCTATGTGCGTGAAAAGACTATTATCAACTTCACAGATACCTTCCAACTCCCTGTGGTAAAAAACCCCTGCCCGGCAAACCGACAAACTCAACGGGAGGAGATGAAGCTCCTTGTTGACAGCCTGGAAAAGAAATTCCCTGGGGTGAGAGAACGACTCCTAACCGCCTTTAAAAAGGCTGACAATAATCATCTCTGGAAGAATTCCTGAAAGAATGCAAGGGCCACTGCCCCCATAGCCTCATACCCTGCGGTATTCGGGTGTACCCCATCAAGGTACAGGTCTTCTTTGATACTTCCAGAAGGGTCAGTGAAAGCATCTGCAAAATCAAACCAAGAAAGGTTAAAGCGATTGGCCACATCCCGTTCCTCCGCTCGAATCCTCTCCAGTTTATCTACCGCAAAATCATCAATAACCGGCATCGGCAGTGCAATTACCGGGCGGATTTGATCTGATAGTGCTTCATTTATTATTTTCTCCAGGTGAAAGATGCTTTCAGCACAGGAGACCTCAGGATTGTAGGCATCATTGGTGCCCCCCAAAACTACCAGCAAATCCGGGCTGCGTCTCTTGACATCCTTTCGATATCTTTTCGCCATGTCTTCTAATATGTTCCCACTAAAACCCGCATTAATCATCTCTAATGAACTTCTACAGGCAACATAATAAACCCAGGAAAACTTCGATCCATAAGGATAGCCAAAGGTGAGGCTGTCACCTAGGCAAACAATCTTTTTCCCCTCCACTGGTGCATCCCCTCCTATTATCGAACTTCCAGGCTGCGCAGCCTGTTGATGGCAGCAGCGATCTCATAGCTTCGCGGCCTGGCATAGTCTCCAGCTTTTTCTTTATAGGGTGAAATCACATCTAAACCATACTGGTCCAGGTCAGCTTCGATGCGCCTGATGGCATCACTTAAGGGGGTATGCCCATCGAAGTATTTTTTCCAGGCATAGTAGATAAGACCCGCAATGGCCCGGGTCTGGCTGGCATCCACCAACTGCTCAACATCATCGAGCTCGATCTGGTATTGGCCAAACTGAACCATATCCAGTCCCTTCGCTCCCACCTTTGTTTTCCTACCCCGCTGCGGGTCGAAGCTGCCCGGGAGTGGAACCCTGGATTTAAGTTTCCCGAAATCTTTTCCTCTCTCCGGTTCCCGGCGTACCGGGTAATCATGACAGATAGTTTGAGCCTTATCAGTGACATCAAAGGGCTTGTACTCATTCATCATCATCACATGATCCGCCACATCCAGGTAATCCCCAGACCCCCCGATCACCAGGATAGAGGAAACACCCAACTCTTCATAAAGGGGACGCACCTGGTCCAGGAACGGTGTGATTGGTTCCCTCTCCTTGGTGACCAGTGCCTGCATCCTCCCGTCCCGAATCATAAAGTTGGTAGCACTTGTATCCTCATCGATTAAGAGAAGTTTGCAGCCCATTCCCAGAGCCTCGATGATATTTGCAGCCTGGGATGTACTCCCACTGGCATTATCAGTGGAAAAATGGCTTGTGTCCTGACCAAGAGGAAGATTATTGATGAAAGGGCTGATATCTACCCCTTCAACCCTTCTCCCCTCTTCGGCCCGGATCTTAACAGCATCCTGGATGGTGATTGCCCACTGCCGGCCATCCCCGGGCAAATGGTTGTAGACCCCCCGCTCCAAGGCATGCAGCAGTGTGGATTTCCCGTGAAATCCACCACCTACGATCAGAGTAACCCCACAAGGGATCCCCATTCCTTTGATTTCACCGTGATGGGGAGTATTAAAGGTTGCCTCAAATGAGGCAGGGCTCTGAAAAGGTATCACCCCACTACCACTCAATGGAAGGTCACTTATACCGCTCCTTCTCGGTAGGACAGAACCATTCGCAATAAAAGCAACCAGACCCTTCCCAGGCAGGGATGTTCTGATGAATTCCTGGTCTTCGGCCAAGTTAACATGTTCGGCCAGTTCCGACTGGTTGAGTTTTTCATAATAAAGACTGTTCTTGGCGATCTCGGGTAGCTCCTGAAATTTCCCAACACTGTGCGACCCCTGGCTGGGAGTCCGCAGAAAAACCGCGCCTCTACATAGTCGCTGTTGACTGCGACAGCACTGCGCTCTAAAACCTCTTGCTTCCCGGCATCGATGAAAATCAGACCGCTTTTCCCGGTGCCCCTAGCTCCTCCAGAATATTTCTTCACTGCCCTGGCAAAACACCTAGCCAGGTAGTCGCAGAGAGCAATCATCCTTGGCCTATCTTGAAAAAATGTTTCTGGAAACTTGGCAATGTCTTGTTCCACCCGGATGCGGACCTGAGAGGGGGAAGCAAAGGGATCCCCCTGTATATGATCAATTAGTAATTGGTACGCTCCGAAATCGTATGCTCCTTTAAGATCCTGGTAAGCTTTATAACCTTTGTTGTTGATGCTGTAGATCCTTGACCTTAAATTCCGGCTGTCCTGCAATATCAAAACACCTTCTTGCTGATTATTGGCATATTTATAGCTCTATTATCTTTTCTCCTCTAGTGATAAAGAAAAAGCCTCATCAACTAACAAGGATACAAGTTGTGCAAAAGAAATCCCTGCTGCTTTGGCCGCATCTGGGAAAAGGCTGGTTTCAGTCATACCGGGGATTGTATTCACCTCAAGGACATAGGGCTTTCCTTCTTTGCTGATCATAAAGTCAACTCTGGAATATTGGTGGCAGTCCATTGCCTTGTAAGTGCGTACAGCCAGTTCTTTCACCTGTTTGGTTGTCTCTGGTGAAATACGAGCAGGAATAATATGATGGCTCATTCCCGGGCTGTACTTAGCCGTGTAATCGTAAAAACCTGTTTCTGACACGATCTCGATCAAAGGTAACGCTTGCGGGTCCTTTGTACCGAGAACAGCTGCAGTAAGCTCAATACCATCGATGAATTCCTCTACAAGAACTGTTTGATCATACTTGAGCGCCTCTGTGATGGCCTTTATCAACTCATCAGCTTCTTTGACGATGGTAATACCAAGGGTCGAGCCCTCTCTTACCGGCTTCACCACCAACGGCAGCCCGAGTTCCTTAATCATATTCTCCACTGTGTCCTGATCCAGCTTTTCTGTTTTGACAACTTTAAAAGAAGGTGTGGGTATCTCTTCATAAAGCATTACTTTCTTTGATGTCACTTTATCCATACACAATGCGCTTGACAGTACCCCGGAGCCCGTATATGGATAGCCGAGTATCTCCAGCAGCCCTTGAATGGTACCGTCCTCCCCATATCTTCCGTGCAGTGCGATAAAGACCACATCAGGCTGGAAATCCTCAAGATCCTTAACCAAATCTCTTGCCGGATCAATCTCCCGCACTTTATAACCTTGCTCAGCCAAGGCCCGGGATATCTGCTTTCCGGTTTTTATAGAAATCTCCCGCTCGGAAGAGCGCCCACCCATCAATAAAGCAATTTTGCGCGGTTTTTCACTTTTCACTAGCTTCACCCCTATAATATTTTTAATCCCACATTTTAATATTCTCTCATATTTAATATAATAACTAAAACACTTTTTCAACCAGGCTTTACAGAAACCCTGTTTTTCGTTATAATAATAGTGCTGACACAGGGGTGTAGCTCAATTGGAAGAGTAGCGGACTCCAAATCCGTTGGTTGCGGGTTCGATCCCTGCCACCCCTGCCAGAGAAAAGCTTCCGGATTTTCACCGGAGGCTTTTTTATTTATATGTAACATCATTAACCCCCCACATCTTCATATAATCTTTTTACCCCCTCCCACTCAACATATCGATAATCTTTTTATTAGTTTTTGATATTTCATTTAGCCTCTCTAATATGGACTCCTGCATCTTGAAAAACTTGTGTACAGCGCAAAATCCATTCACTATTAGAAATATAATTGCAGCTATAGCCAGCAGATTCACTACTGCCCAAATTACAGTAGTTGAGGTTGCCTGCATATTGACCTCCCCCCTTTTTCTTAGCAATTCTATAAAAGGAACCAATTCCCTGTCATACCATTATAAATCTGGTCTTTATTCCCTCTTGCAGGGAACATGCGTTTGTTCTATAATAAAGAAAACATGTGTTCGAGGAGTATGAAAATGGACCGTGCCATCCTGCTTGCGGATATGAACTCTTTTTTTGCCAGTGTGCACCAGGCCCTAGATCCAAAACTGCGGGGCAAACCTGTCATTGTTGCTGGGGATCCTGAAAAACGCCATGGAATAGTTCTCACTGCCAGTTATGAAGCCAAAAGTAAGGGTGTCAAAACAGGGATGGTTGTCTGGGAGGCGCGGCAGCGCTGCCCAGAGGGGGTTTTTGTTAAACCACAATACCATCTTTATGTGGACTTCTCCAGCCGCATCCTGAGCATTATGAATGACTTTACACCACAGGTAGAGCCCTTTTCCATTGATGAGGCTTTTATGGATGTTACCGGTTCCCAGAAGCTTTTCGGCTCCCCTGTGGATATGGCCCGTCAGTTAAAGGAGCGCATTCGCCAGGAAATCGGGATCACCTGCAGTGTTGGGGTGGGCCCGAATAAACTGCTGGCCAAAATGGCTGCTGATCTGCAGAAGCCTGACGGTTTAATAGTAATGTACCGCAAAGATATGCCAGCCCTTCTCTGGCCGCTGCCGATCGGAAAGCTCTTTGGTGTTGGTTACCGCTATGAGCAGCACCTTCGCAAGCTGAACATTCACACCATCGGAGAACTAGCCAAATACCCTGCCCCCATTCTCAAGAAGAAATTCGGCCTCTACGGTGAAACACTATGGCTGAGCGCCAACGGCATCGATTCCAGTCCGGTGGACCCGGACAGTCTCAACCAGGTGAAAAGTATCGGCCAACAGATTACCCTCCCTCGTGACTATAGGGGAAATGAAATCAAGGTGGTCATTTTGGAACTTGCCGACCTGGTGGCCTACCAGGTGCGATCTGGTGAGTACCAGGGGAAGACAGTG
>CALGIY010000265.1 GCA_937914965.1 uncultured Thermoanaerobacteraceae bacterium
CCATTCCAAACGCCTTGGTGCAAACCATCACGCGCAAGTGTTCGATTTCCTTATCTTTCTCATGGAACTGCTGGATAAGTTGTTCAACTTTATTGAGCACTCCATCCGGATCCACCTTGAGCATATTCGCAGCGTCAGTAAGGATCCTGACCTGTTCCTGCCAGTGCTTTAGTAGTAATTCCCCGGTAAGGGCCTCAATACGCCGTACTCCTGTACCGATGCCGCTTTCGGAAATGATCTTGAAAAATCCCAGTTCACTTGTACGGCGCACATGGGTACCGCCGCAGAGCTCCTTACTGAACTCGCCGATCTCCACTACTCTCACAACATCTCCGTACTTTTCACCAAAAAGGGCAATGGCACCCTGTACCCGAGGATCTTGGTGACTGGCCTCAAAGGTATTCACCATTATGTTATCCATAATCCTTTCATTGACCAGTTTCTCTACCCTGGTTAATTCCTGGTCAGAGAGAGGAGTAAAGTGGGAAAAATCGAAACGCAGCCGGTCAGGGGAAACTAACGACCCCATTTGCTCGACATGATCACCCAAAACTGTCCTCAGCGCCTTGTGTAAAAGATGGGTTGCTGTGTGGTTGCGCGCAGCTGCCAGACGGGGTTTTTCATCGATCTGGGCAAGGACCAGATCTCCCTTCTGAGCAGTGCCCTTGCTGACATGACCGTGGTGAATAATAACCCCACTTTCAATCTTTTTTGTATCTGTAACAGTTATTTCACCATCAGGGCCAGCTAAAATCCCAGAATCTCCTACCTGACCGCCACCCTCAGGGTAAAATGGGGTTTGGTCAAGCACAACCTGAACCTGTTCACCTTCGACAACTTTTTCTTTTTCCTGATCACCGGCCAACAAGGCCTGAATCTGGGAACGAGTTGAGGTATTTTTATACCCGTGGAATTCTGTTTTGCTACCACGATAAGCAGTACAGACACTAAAGCTGTCCACAGGAGCAGATTCTATCCAGGCGGCCCGGGCCTGAGCACGCTGCTTGGCCATAGATGCCTGGAAACCATCGAGATCCACATTCATTCCGCGCTCCGCCAAAATTTCCTGGGTCAATTCCAGGGGAAAACCAAAAGTATCATAAAGCCTAAAAGCTACCATACCGGGCAGACTCTTTTCCCCAGTCTTATTGAATTTTTCCAGGTACTCCTGCAGGATCTGGAGACCCTGTTCAAGGGTTTCACTAAACCGCTCTTCCTCCATGGAAACAATTTGCTGAATGTGGCTAGCCCGCTCTTTGAGCTCACGGTAAGGGTCCTGAAAAAGGGTAATCACCTTTCCTGTGAGCCTGTATAAGAAGGCTTCTCTGATACCGATCAGCCTCCCATAACGCACCGCCCGCCGCAAAATACGGCGCAGCACATAGCCCCTCCCCTCATTGGAAGGCAGCACTCCATCGGCAATGAGGAAAGCCACCGCTCTGGAGTGGTCAGCAATCACTTTCAGTGCAGCATCACTTTTAGGTTCTGCTCCATAACTGACACCAGATGCTGCTACAGCTTCTTCAATTAAAGGATAGATCAGATCTGTCTCAAAATTGTTGGGTACTCCCTGCATTACAGATGCAATGCGCTCCAATCCCATACCGGTATCGATGTTCCGGCGCGGGAGTTTAGAAAGATTCCCACTTTCCTCACGGTTAAACTCTGTAAAAACAAGGTTCCAAATCTCCAGGAACCTGCCGCATTCACATTCCAAACCACAATCCGGGGAACCACATCCCCGCTCAGGCCCCAGGTCCACCATGATCTCAGAGCAGGGGCCGCAGGGCCCTACTGGACCCGCTTCCCAGAAGTTGGTGTCTTTACCCATGGGAATAATTCTCTCCTTGGGTACACCCATTGAATCATGCCAGATCCGGGCTGCTTCATCATCATCATGGTAAACAGTAATCCAGAGGTCGGCAGGTGACAGACCCAGTTCTTTTGTGAGAAACTCCCATGACCAGGCAATAGTCTCTTTTTTAAAGTAATCTCCAAAAGAAAAGTTTCCCAACATTTCAAAAAAAGTATGGTGACGTGCTGTCTTACCTACCTCTTCTAAATCAGGGGTGCGCAGACACTTTTGAGAAGTGGCGATACGTGGATGGGGTGGTACCGCTTTCCCTTGATAATACGGTTTAAAAGGCACCATCCCAGCAACTGTCAACAGCAAGCTGGGATCATCCTTGGGAATAAGAGAAGCACTCGGCAGGATCAAATGATCCTGTTGGCTGAAATAATCGAGAAATTTCCTTCGTAATTCCGCACCAGTCAGCAATATAATACACTCCCACGATTTTGCTCATTATAAGGCTCATTATAGTATACGATTTCAGTTATTGTCAATAATACCAAGATTCCTAAGCATTTCCTAAAGGCGCTGATTGTTACACTAATTTTTCCCAAAGGAATCGCAGGACAACCCGCAGCAACCCGGCAAAGGGAACAGCAAAAATAAGACCAAGTGGCCCCGCCAGATAACCCCCGATCAGCAGAACAAAGACTGTTGCCAGAGGGTGAAGACCCACTCGTTCTCCGAGCAGACGAGGGGCAAGAAAGCTTCCTTCGACCTGCTGTACTAATAGGAAAATCCCCAACATCACAAGCCCCTTCCAGCGACTGATGGAAAGAGCAAGGCCCACCACGGGAACAGCGGCTAGTACCGGGCCGAAAACAGGGATCAGGTCGGCAGCTGCTGTAAATATTCCAATAAGGATAGCAAAAGGCACCTTGATCAAAGCTGCTCCCAACCCGGTTAAAAAACCCACAATCAAAGAGATGAGGAGGTGCCCACGAAGAAACTGGCTGAAAATAAGATCCCCTTCCCGGGCAAGAAAGAGCAGATCATTTCGGCTGTTGGGAGGGAGAAAGGCCAGAAACCTCTTTTTCAAAAGGTCAAAATCCTTGATGATATAGTAGGTGAGGAAGGGAGCGAGGAGCAAACTAGGCAAGAAAGAGACAATACCCATTAACATCTTGGCAAAACCACGCATCCCAATCAGGATTCCCCGGCGAATCTGTCCCACCATTTCCTTAACGATCTGCTGTGCCTCTAGGGGCAGATAGGTGCGTGTTAACATCCGGTCGAGAAACACCTGCACCTCTTCCCATGTTT
>CALGIY010000266.1 GCA_937914965.1 uncultured Thermoanaerobacteraceae bacterium
ATTTGAGGTAACAGAAGGTCCCCGGGGCGAGCAAGCATCTAATGTACAACCCACGTCGTAATAATCCTACAAGATATGCTGCCACCTAACCCCGGTGTTTAATCCCGGGGTCTCACCAATTTTAGCAATGATCATTAACGATGCGAGTAACTCCTGGTTTCTTCAGGCACAGACACAGGAACCGTCCCCGCTACTCACGTCTCACCAGAAGTGTTCCAACCCATCGAGAGCGTTTATCTCCCGGCAGCGGGGGAGAGCGTTGAGGAAGTGCCTCCCGTAGCTGCGTGTCCTTACCCGTGGATCGAGGATGGCCACAACCCCGCGGTCATCCTGCGACCTGATCAGTCTTCCAAATCCCTGCCGCAGTCGGATGACCGCCTCAGGGAGAGAGAAACCATAAAAGGCATTCCCTCCAGAGCGCTCAATAGCTCTGATTTTCGCCTCTGTAATGGGATCATCAGGGACCGCAAAGGGCAGCTTGACCAAAATCACACAGGAAAGTGCCTCTCCCGGCACATCTACCCCCTCCCAGTAGGAGGCAGTGGCAAATAAGACCGAGTGGATATCCTCTTTAAATGCCTCGATCAATTTTTGTTTTGGCAAATCACCCTGTTTGAGAACCTTCCAGGGTAAGTGTTCAGCGACCAGTGGATACACTTCATTCATCCCCCGGTATGATGTAAAGAGCACAAAGGCACGCCCCTCGGTTTGCTCCAAGATCTCCTTGATCACAGGGGCAATACCCTTGTAATATCCGGGTTCTCTAGGATCGGGCAGCCCAGGGGGTAAGTACAGTAAACACTGGTCCTCATAAGCAAATGGTGAGCCCACAGATACCTCCAGTGCCTGGGTGCAGCCCGTTAAGCCCTTAAAATATGTAAAATCCCCACCGATACTCAAAGTCGCCGAAGTCATAACCGCGCAGGAGAGCTCACCGCTGTCAAAGAGGAGGTGATCTAAGGTTTCTGAAACATCCAAAGGCGTGGCGTGCATCGTGATCCGTGTGCGCCTCCTGAATTCACTTCTTTCTACCCAGTAGACCCTCTCCGGGTCAACAGCATCGAGAATCTCATCCAGATCCTGGCTGCAGCGTTCCAAACAGTGAAAAATGGCGTCCTCCCGCTCACCCACCTGATCAGCATCAAACAACTTAATGTTGTCTTTTACCGCACGCTTTAGTTCCTGCCCCAAACTGATCAGCTCCGGGTCACGGGGAAGGTAATAATTGGCGCTGCTGTTTCCCTGAAAGGAGGCTACAGCTGCAAAGAATTTATCATTAATAGCCAGCGCCTTGCTCAATGCATCCAGGTTGCACCCATCCCTTTTACGGAGCTGAAAGAGCAGCACAGGTAAGCGCATGCTGGAAACCTCGGTGCTCATGGTGCGCCGAGCTGTGCTTTCGATGTGCTGTGCCTCATCAAACACCAGATAGCGGTAGTCCGGAAGGAGAGAAGCCGCCCCACTGCTGCACTCCCTGAGATGGAGATCGGTAAAAAAGAGGGCATGATTGCAGATAATAATCTTAGCATTATACAGCCTTTTCCTTGCCTTCATGAAAAAGCAGTCATTGTATAAGAAACACTTGCGCCCCGCGCAGGTATCATCGGTACAGACCTTGCTCCAGCTCTCACCAGGTTCAAAGGGGAGATCTGCACGATCCCCGCTCTTTGTATCGCTCACCCAATCACGCAGTCGCTCCACCAGGTCATCTTCAGAAAAGAGGCCCCGGTTTTGGAGTTCCTCCTGGTAGCGCAGCAGACAGAGGTAGTTGCCTTTACCCTTGGCCAGTTGGGCCTGAAAGTCGATACCCAATGCCTCTTCCAAAAAAGGAATATCCTTTTTTAAGAGCTGCTCCTGAAGTGCAATGGTGGCGGTGCTGACCACCGCCCGGGCATCATCACCGGTGACACAAGAGAGCGGTATCAGGTAGGCAAAGCTCTTACCGGTCCCGGTGCCTGCCTCAGCGATCACATGCTGATCATGCATAAAGCCGCGCTCCACCAAAAGGGCCATCTCGATCTGTTGTTCTCGTACCTCATAGCCAGGTATTTTACCGGGTAGAGTTTCCCGGAAGATTTTTTCTACAGGTGTAACTGGTTTCATCAACTAACCCCCTGGTTTAGATCATTGTGGGGTTTCCACAGGTTGGCCGGTCAGGTCGCAGAGTTCTCCCCCGGTGATCTCCAGCAGCTGTTCTACGGTTACCGCGGCCACCGCCTGGGAACCTCCGGCAGCAATATAGACCACCGGGAAGCGCTGCATACTCACATCGATCAGGGTGCGCACCGGATTTTTGAGGGCAAAGGGGCAAACACCCCCTAAAGGAAACCCGGTGATCTCCCGGGTCAGATCTGCATGGGGAAGCTTTACCTTGCCGCTCACACCCAGATGTCTTTTCAGCCTGCTCTGGCTCACCTTCTGATCACCGCTAGTGGTTACTAGAACCGGGTCATCCCCAATCAGGAAGAGGATGGTTTTAGCAATCTGCCCCACCTCTACACCCACGGTCCGAGCGGCATCTTCTGCAGTGCTTGTGCTTTCATCAAACTCCAGAACCTGAATGCTGTATGGAAATTTTGCTAAAAATGTGCGCACTCGCTCAACCGGGTTCATGTTCAATGCCCTCCCATGTACTCAAACTAACTCATTTCCGATATTTTATCACAGAATACCTGTTTCTGATCAGCATCATTTTGTTACTGGTAGAAGTCACTTACCTTTTTGAACTCAACCAGGTCCTGTCCGCGCTCCCGGAAGATATTCACAGCTGTACTGTCCACAGTGAGATAGATCACCTGCCAGCCCTGCCGGGCATAATCCAGGAGCACCTCGATGGCATTTTGCTTTCTTTTTTCAGATGAACTTAGGAGTGGGTCATCCAGCAGCAAAAAGCCCGGGGCATCCCCCAGGATCCTTTCCAGCAGAGCAAAGCGCAGAGCCAGCAGCAGCTGGGTCTGGGTACCATCGCTCAACTGATCCTCACTGTATTCAAAACCCTCTCCACCAGCGCTGAAGAGCACATCCCCTTCATCCCGGCTGTAATTGAGTGTATCATAGCGGCCGGTAATACGGTAAAAGAGTTCCCCGGCCCGGGTCAGGGGATCTAGGAGTAGATCTTCAAAACCCTCTTTGGCTGCCTCTACAGCCTGCTGTGCCCAAAGGGCTGCCAAGGCATCTTTTAGAGCATCCTTTAACACCTGTTCTGCCTCAGTAAGGCGCAGAGCCAAAGTGGCTAAATCCCCGCATCCGGCAGCATAGAGACTGCGGGACTCTTCCACCTCCTGCTGGAGGAGAGTATCATGTTCCCGCTGCAGTTCCTGCTCCTGGCTGTTCAATTCTGCTGCCTTTCCCTCCAGGTTCTCTTTGACACAATCAAGATCCTCCAGAGAACGAGGGGCAGGGTAAGCTTCCAGGTAGGGTGACAGGGCAAGGAGTTTCTCTCTCCACTCATCCTCACTACCCAGCAGGGTTCCCAGACGGGCCTGCGCTTTTTCTATTTCCCTTTCCAGCTGCTCCTTTTCCTGAAGGGCCTTTTCCAGTGCCTGGCGTTCAGGTTTGCCGGTTCGCTGCATCAAATCCTGCAGACTGCGCCTCGCCTGGTCAAGTTCTCTGGTACAAGCCTGAAGTGATGCTCGGTCTTTTTGCAAACTTTCAGCAAGACTCTTCACTTCCCGGTCTGCAAGAAGCCGCTCCTGGACAAGCTTCTGGAGATTTTGCTCCTTTTCCTGGCAGTCACGAACCAACCTTTCCAGTTCCTCTGCTTCTTTCCGCTCCTGATCAAGGAAGTGCCTCTCCAAAGAAAACACAGCTGCATCCAGCGCTCCGGTAGACTGCACCCCCACTTCCCGGGCAAGCCGCTTGACCTTTTCTTCCGCATCCTTTACCGTTCTGCCGCAGGTGGAGGAAACCGTCAAAGCCCACCCCAACACCGCAAGGGCGGCAATCAGAGCAGTCCCACCCGGAACCAGCAGCTTGGCAAGAAAAAGTACTAAAGCAGCAACCCCTAAAATAGCCACCGCGACCACAGCCCACTTGATCCGGTCCTTCTGGTTCATGGCTGATTTCGCGTTCCCCAACAGGGCACGCACCTCACCCAACAGATCTGCCCGGGCCCTGCCTCCCTTTTCCTGCTCCTGGCGTTTCCGGGCCAGTTCTTCCCCAGCGTCTTTAGAGGCATCCTCTGTCTCCTTCAAGTTGCGGGCAAGGTCATCTTGGTGACGACGAAGGCCAAGCAGCTTATTCTCTGTATCATCGATCTGCTTTTTTAAAAGATCCTCTTTCTCTCGGAGTGCCTTTTCCTCTGCCGCTGTCTCAGTCCAAAGATGGAGATCTTTTCGGGAGCAGCGCTCATACCCCCCATCCCGGTACTGGCATCTCAAGGTTGAAAGCTTCCCCTCTACTACCTTGGCTGCAGCACAAAGAGCAGCCTGGCGTTCTCCCACAAGGGATTCTTGGTCCTTTCTTATACCTGCAAGCTCCTTTTTTACAGAGCTCAAGTTTTCTGCAGCGGTCTGGAGACTGCGGCTGATTCTGTCTTTGTTCGCTATGGAGGAAAGAAGGGTATCTTTTTTGCGATAAAAATCAAGATACTCCTGAATCTCTTTGCTCTTCCCCTTGGTCCAGCAGTTTCTTTTGGCAGGAAGCCCAGCAGCGGCACGGATATTGGTGACCACTGTATCCAGGTTATCCTCTAGATCTGCTGAGAAGTGCTGGATGCAGGCTTCGATCAATGGTCCCTTTTTCTCCCGATTGCCAGACCAGAGAAAGTTCAGGTCGCTGCCCCGGACAATGGGGAGTTTGGAAAACTCTGAGGGCAGTTTCAGGTAATTGTCAAGGTCGATCTCCCCGGTACAGGTTATCTCCTTCCCGCAGTGTTCCAATTTCACATAGCCGTCATATTCGGAAAAACGCCGAGACTGAAAACGCGACTGGGCAGTACTCCTTCTAAAAAGCATATTAACTATTATGTCAACTAAAGCCGTCTTTCCCGCTTCATTATCATCAAAAACAACAGTACAGTTCTTGCTGCTTTCAAAGAAAACCGCTTTGGCAAGGGGTCCAACCGGCTGGCATTTCATCTCAAGAATCCGCATGCTATCTCCCCCTTCCCATCTGCCGCAGGATATGGGAGAGGGCGGTGCGGTAAACCTGATCAGGTTCTCCTAGCACTTCCTGCGCCAGTTCCCGCAGCAGCGGGTCAGTGCAGCTGTCCAAGATAGAGGGATCTGGTGCTTCTGAATCCCCCAGGAACTGCAGACAGCGGAGAGCAAACCCTGGAAGGGACGACATCCCGGTAAGATGAAGTGTCCCGGTCTTGACAGCCTTCCAGCGGTCACAGTATCTTTTCACCATCGCCTGGATCTCACCTACACAGGCCTCTTCACTGATCTTTTCAACCCAACCATCCACCTCCAGGTCCAGGATCACCTGGGTACTGGCCTGGTCATTCAAGAAAGAGCGCATCTCCTCCAGAGTCTGCTCCTCCCCTCCGGGAACAAAGAAAAAGGATGCTGTCTCCCGGCGGGGTACCCCGGGGATCTCAACCCCCTTGAGAGTGATCCCCTCTGAGGAAACCTCAATGAGCACAGCACAGCGAGCACCGATTTCCCCTTTTGCTGTGGGATAGGGTGTACCGCTGTAAGCGACCTGTACATTATTCACCACTACCGGTGGTATTGTGGGATTGTGCCAGTGGCCCAAGGCAATGTAGGTTGGTGGGAGATCATCTAGATCCCGGTCCCACAAACAGGCGGCGGTTTGGTTGTCTTCCTCTTGTGGAAAATATAAAGCAGCCATAGAAGAGTTGTAAAAGTTGGTATGCATCAGTGCTATCAAGGGAGACTGCTCTCGCAAAGCCATCGAGCGCAGGGATTCTACCCCCTGACGCCCGGGCAGGTAGGGTATTCCAATCAGCGGGACACCCTCCACCTCCCACCTGGCAGATTCATCCCCGCCGGTAGTATGCACATGTTTCCCATAGTATTCCCCAGAGCGAAAGGCTGCTGCATCATGGTTGCCAGGGATCAGGAATACATCCTGCTCCAGGGAATCGAACAACTCCCGTATTTCGGCCCTGAGGTCCAGTGCCGACTGCGGGGTGTCAAAAAGGTCCCCAGCAACAACCAAGGCCTTGCAGTCCAGATCCTGGGCCATCTGGCAGACGGCCTTAAATGCATCCAGCCTTTCTGGCGCAGTAACAGAAAGATGAACATCTGCAGTATGTAAAAACCGCATAAAAATCACACCCCTCTCCCCTTCGGGGTCAGGCTTGCTTTATTACTTTAACAGTCGGTGCCAGGCACCTGGGATATGATTCCAACTACCAACGACTAACCAATAACGACAATTCTAACCACCATTCTGGACAGCAGAACCGTCCCGGTGTCCACTAACGACCATTCTGTGATTCTTTTCCATACGGAAAGCCTATTCTCCTGCCTGTGGGGTCTGGATATAGTCACAAGGAGTGCTGCAGTCAGTACATTTGCGCTTTCAACCTTCAATCAGGCAAGCTGTCATCCGTTTTTATTGACTGCAGTAGAACCGAGAGCGGGTGCTTTACATCCAGGTGGCAGTCATGCTTGATTCTCATGGTACAGGCGCCACAATCTGTGCTCACCAGATCTGGGGCACACTGCTCAATTTCCTTGAACAAGGCCTTTCCTACCGCCTCTGATATCTTCTTTTTCTCCTGCTTAAATCCGTAAGTTCCTGACTGGCCGCAGCAGCCGTCAACAGCTTGAAGTTTTAGTTCAGGGATCAACTTTAAGAGAGTTAAACTTGGCTGGCCAACCCCCTGTGCCAGGGTATGGCAGGGCTGGTGGTAAACCATGTGCAGTTTCACCGGTTTGATCAGCCCAGCTAATTGGTCACTATAATTGACCAGGTATTCTGAGGCATCATACACAAACTTAGATAAAACTTCCGCTTCATCAGTCCCCAATTCCTCAAGATAGACCTGCTTTAAGGCCAGAGCACAGGTAGGACAGGTACATAAGATATCACAGCCTTCCTGCAGGTAGGGAAGGAGGGCCTTTAAGTTCTTCTGGAAGGCTTTTTTTGCCTGGGCTTTAAAGCCGTTAGCTAAAAGCGGCATCCCACAGCAGTGCTCTGTAGGAACCACAACACCGATCTTCAGCAGTCCCAACAGCTCCACTAAAGACTTCCCTATTTCCGGTTCAATATAATTGGCATAACACCCAGCAAAATAGACAACCTTCCTGTTTGTTTCTGCTGCCTGCAGAGAACTGGTCACCCTGGAAAGAGGCCTGGAAGCATAGTTAGATACTGCATCAGCATCCAGCGACATGACCTTTTTCGCCAGCTTCCTACCAATTTTGTTGGACAGAAAGAAATTAACCAATCCAGGGACAATTGTCCCCACCTTCCCCAGAAAGCCGGGATAACTCAACAGAAGATCCCGCCAGTAATGCTTTTTAGCTGTGACCGTCCGCTCTTTTACATCACTGATCAAGCGAGTGATTCTCACACCATGGGGGCAGGCCAGTTCACACCGTTTGCAGTTCAGGCAGGCCTCAACAGCGGGTAAAACTGCACCTGCATCTGCTCCTGCTTTGAGCAAACGGAGAGCATCAGATCCCAATAGTTTAGGGCCGGGAAAAGAAGCACTCGTAATCACCGGACAGGCGCTCTGGCAAATACTGCATTTTAAACAGTGGTCCAGTTCTGTAGTTGAATTCAAGAGTCTCCCCTCCCTGCTTCAAGGGCTGCTTTATAACCTGTAGCAATTGCTGCTCCTGCCCCATCATGCTCAAGGTCAGGGTCATAGCCCCCAAGTATTCTCCCTGCACAGAAAACATTGCGATATAAGACCTTCCTATCTTTATCTAAGGGCTGCAGGCGCTTATTTGCCTTAAGCCCACACCTGGCATAAGGGTATTCCTGGTTTTCATTCACAGGAACCTCCACTGGAACCCCGAAAACCTTTTCATCGACACTCTTTTCACTAACAACAATCCCGCCACCCAAGATGCCGCCTGTTGCCAAGATAAAGCTGTCCCCCTCGACATACCTGGGATGCCCTGGTGTATCGATGTAAACACCCAAGCAGATATCGTCACTCACCCGGGTACTGATCACCGGGAAACCCTTGATTACCTCAGCACCCTGTTGTTGAATCCGGGCCAGCATTGCCCTGCTCAAACGGATCCCCGGAACAGAGGGTGGCAATGTGGGGATTTCGATCACCGGCCTCCCCAAAGCATCCTGCAGATTCTGGTGAATATCCAGGAAGTTGTTCAGTCCAAGGACTGCCGGGAAAGCAAGACAATCCACATCTTTTGCTGTCTCCTGCAGGCTCTTGATTAAATCTGGCCAGTGGTCATCAAAGTAATATGCCAGGTCAATGCTGTTACAATTGATCTTGTCGTAGTGCAGATCTAGATCAATCGCCCTCGCCTCACAGCCTCTGCTTACCATACCAGATGCCACAAGACGGGAATTAAAATCACGATAACTGCTGAACCCCACAACCAAGACTTTTTTCTTCTTCAAAGAAACAGCGGGAAATTGACCGTTGGGCAGCAGATAGCTCGGCCGGAACCCCCCGAGAGATGTAGGCACCCATACATTCTCGCCGCTGTTCTCCTGATAGGGGCAAACAGTCTCTAGTTCACCCATCAAAAAGCGAAAGGATTCCTCTATTAAAGCTGTTCCTATCAGTGCATAGGGATGGTCTGGCCTTTCGCTCTCCAGTCTCTTAACAGCTGCCCAGGGATTTTCTTTTCCCCCATATAGATCAAGGCTGCCGCTGGCATAATAGAGCGTATTCTCACCAGCAGCAATCACCACTACCCGCCTTCCTTCTATCAAACTCTTGAGGGCAGCAGTCATTCCTGCTAAACCTGCGCCAATAACCACAACATCATATTTCATCGGCCGCATCCCCCAACTGGAAGTTATTCAGATAGATTCCCCTGGCCAACTCATACTGTTTCAACTGGTCACCCCAAAGTGTAAAACAGCTGCCCTTACCTCTTTCAGCTAAAAATTCTTGCAGAAGCTGGCGGCATTCAGCAGCAGAAATGCGCTGGTTCTCATAGAGCAGCATCACCGCTCGCCAGATGCAAAATGTTCCCTGACAGGGCCCCAAGCCAAGACGAGTGATCTTCCGTATGGTATGCAGATCACGACAAAAAGGAAGCTCACAGGCCCTTTCTAGATCCTGAACAGTCACTTGTTCACATTCACAAAGCATTGGCTCCTCTACAGCCAGTTTCACCTGGCCCGCGACAGGTTGGGGAAGCACTGTTTCCGCTGTTTGACAGGGGTTCTTTACACCTAATTTTTCAGCAACAACATCAACAAGCTGCTCTGCCATCAACCTGTAGGTAGTGAGTTTCCCGCCTACAATTGAATAAAACCCGTCCACCGCATCTTTTTCATGGTTGATTACCGCAAAGCCCCGAGAAATTTCCCGGTTTTGTTCCCCATTATTGTTGTCACCGGTATACAGCGGTCGGATACCCGCAAAGGTCCTGAGTATCCTTTTTTCGCTCAGGTGATCGAACATCTCTTCACCGATGTTCAACATTTTTGTAATCTCTGCTGCTGTGGGATCCAGGTCATCAGGACTTGAAACCGGGATATCGGTTGTGCCTAACAAACAGACCGATTTGGCGGGAACAATGATATCGCCGTCCCCTGGCTTGCGCAGCCGGTTAATCACACGCTTGGTCAACCGCTGTGCAAAAACCACCAGTGTACCCTTCCCATATTTCATGTTCAACCTGATACCTGCTTTTGCGGCAATCGAAGCCGCCCAGGCACCTGCGGCATTAACAACGATATCAGCGTGGATGGAATAGCTTTCTCCACTTGCCAGATCCTTGACAACTGCTCCTCTAATCTGGTTACCTGTGATGATTAACTCTTCAACCCTGGTATTAGTAAATACTTTGGCCCCTCGCTGAGTCGCCCCAGTCAAATTCATCAAAGTCAAATCAAAGGGATCCACTGCTGCATCAGGCACTGTGAAGACCCGCTCTATATTTTGAACAGCAAGCAGTGGTTCCTCCTTTATGGCTGTTTGGATATCAATTTCCTTTACCGGAATCCCTGTTTTCCCAGCTAGATTCAGCCATTGCTCAACATATCCCGGATCGTCCCCTTTTACCTGGACAAAATAGCCGCCGGTATTTTCGATGGCCCCCTTCGCCACCGACTGCAGGATTTTGTTTTCCCGATAACACTCCGCAGCCACAGCACTATCCTTGACAAGATAACGGCATCCGCCGTGAAGAAGCCCATGGCACCGTCCAGTTGCTCCATAAGCGGGTTCTTTTTGTTCAATAAGGACAGCATCAATTCCCCTTAAGGCCAGGTCCCACAGGATACCTGCACCGGTAATGCCTCCTCCAATTACCAAAACGCCGGTCTTTATTGTCACACTTATCACCCTTTCTCGGGTTCTCGGGGTCAGGCTTGCTTTATTACTTTAATGCTGGCAGTGCTGCCTGGAAGCAAGAGAACCGTCCCTCCGCTTCCGCCTCCGCTTCCCCAGCCAATCATGAAGTGCTTCCAGGGCCTGGTCTACGGCATCAGGGGCAGGCCCACCGGGCACAGATCTTCTGGCAACACAGGCTGAGATATCGATGAACTCATAGAGATCCGGGGCAAATTTCGGGGAAAACTCCTTGTATTCTTCCAGCGGGAGTTCTTCCAGGCATTTCTGCTCCTCAATACAGCGCAGAACCACCTGCCCCACAATCCCATGAGCATCCCGAAAAGGTACACCCCTGCGTACCAGATAGTCGGCCAGGTCGGTGGCATTGGTAAAGTCCCCTCCTGCCGCCTGCCGCATGCGCTTGCGGTTCACCTGCAAAGTACTAACCAGGGGAACCATCATACTCACACAACCCTTAACTGTATCTGCGGCATCGAAGACGGCTTCCTTGTCCTCCTGGAGATCCTTATTGTAGGCCAGGGGGAGTCCTTTTAAGATTGTAAGCAGTGATACCAGGTGCCCATAGACCCTTCCGGTCCTCCCCCGAATCAACTCCGCCATATCGGGATTCTTCTTCTGAGGCATAATGCTGCTGCCGGTGGTGTAGGCATCATCCATCTCCACAAACTTAAACTCACTGCTCGACCACAAGATCAATTCCTCGCAAAAGCGGCTGAGATGCATCATGATCAGTGACAGCGCAAAAAGAAACTCCGCTGCGTAATCCCGGTCGGAAACAGCATCCAATGTATTGCTGCAGATCCCGCGAAAACCAAGTTCCTGAGCAGCAAACTCCCGGTCCACCGGAAAGGTGGTCCCGGCCAGGGCACCTGCTCCCAGAGGAGAAAGATCCATTCTGCCTAGACAGTCCTCCAGCCGCCCGTAGTCCCGGCGCAGCATCTCACAGTAGGCCAGAAGGTGGTGTGCAAAGGTCACCGGCTGTGCCCGCTGCAGGTGAGTATAGCCCGGCATAATCAAATCCTTTGATTTCTCTGCACGTTCCATCAAGGCGGAGATCAACAGCAAAAGTTTATCCCTCAGATCGCAGCTCTCCTCTTTCAAATAGAGGCGAAAGTCTGTAGCTACCTGGTCATTCCTGCTCCTGGCGGTGTGAAGCTTTTTCCCCGCATCCCCCACCTTTTCCACCAGGCGGGCTTCAATAAAGGAATGGATATCCTCCTCCACTCCTTCCTCTGGGCAGAGTTTCCCAGACTCGATCTCTTCAAGGATCTCATTTAACCCACTGACCAGGGTTTCCGTTTCATCTGTGGTGATGATCCCTTGGCGCCCCAGCATCCGGGCATGGGCGATGGAACCTTTTATATCTTGCCTATAAAGGCGAGCATCAAAGGGCAGCGAATTGAGGAAGGTAGCGGCATCCCCCGCCAACTCCCTTGTAAACCTGCCTCCCCATAGTTTCATTTAAATACCTCCCTTGTGTTTATTCCCGTTCCTTTTTCATCAAGGCCCGCACCTTCAAGGGAAGTGCAAAGAGGTTGATGAAGCCTTCCGAATCTTTGTGGTCATAAAGTTCGCTGTACCCGAAAGAGGCGATCCCCTGGTTGTAGAGGGAATAGGGCGAGGTGATCGCAACTGAGGCGCAGTTACCTTTGTAAAGCTTCATTTTGACCGTACCTGTAACGGTTTTCTGGGTTTCACTCACAAAGGCATCCAGTGCCTCCCGTAGTGGTGAGTACCAGAGCCCATCATAGACCAGTTCCGCATATCGCTGGGCCACCAGTTCCTTGAAGTGCATGGTGTCCCGGTCCAGGGTAAGGCTTTCCAGGGCACGGTGAGCACTGTAGAGCACTGTACCTCCTGGTGTCTCATAAACACCCCGGGACTTCATCCCTACCAGCCTGTTCTCCACGATATCCAGGATTCCCACACCATTCTCCCCAGCTATTTTATTCAATGTGCGAACCAGAGATGCCCCATCATACTCTTTTCCATCAACCGTCTTCGGAACCCCCTGCTCAAAGCCGATTTCCACAAATGTAGGCTCATCGGGCGCCTTCTCTGGAGGGGTGATCAGCAGGTAAAGGTCATCTTGTGGTGAATTAGCCGGATCCTCCAGGTCAGACCCCTCATGGCTCAGGTGCCAGATGTTGCGGTCCACACTGTAGGGCCGTTCCTTGACCACAGGCACATCGATCCCCCGGGCCTGGGCATAGGCGATCTCATCTTCCCGGGATTGTAGATCCCACATCCGCCAGGGGGCAATGATCTTCAGATCTGGGTCCAGGGCATGGATAGTCACCTCGAAACGCACCTGGTCGTTCCCCTTCCCGGTAGCGCCGTGGACAATAGCATCGGCCCCCTCCTGGTGAGCGATATCTACCAGGCATTTGGCGATCAAGGGTCGGGCAAAAGAAGTCCCCAGCAGGTACTCCTCATAAATAGCCCCCGCCTTCAGGGTCGGAAAGATAAAGTCATCTACAAACTCACTGGTCAGGTCTTTGATGTAGAGTTTGCTGGCGCCGGTCTTTAAGGCTCGCTCCTCCAGGCCATCCAGTTCCTCCTCCTGCCCCACATCTGCAGCAAAGCAAATCACCTCACAGCCAAAGTTCTCTTTCAGCCAAGGGATGATCACAGAAGTATCAAGTCCTCCAGAATAGGCCAACACAACCTTATTCAGCTTCATATTGTCTGCCTGGTTCCCCCGCAGTCACAGCTGTGAAAACCAGGCCGCACCTCCTTCTATTTCTCCAATTATTTCTTCGTCTAGCCCCTTTACTCGGGGTCAGGCTTTTATTATTGCTTTAACGGTTTGCTGTTTTTCTGATCTAATCGGTACAAGGTTTTCGTTTACATCATCAAAGCCATGATAGCCTTATGGGCATGCAGCCGGTTTTCCGCTTCATCGAAAACCACTGAATGGGGACCATCAATCACCTCATCGGTGATTTCCTCACCGCGGTGAGCCGGTAGACAGTGCAGAACAATGGCACCAGGAGCCGCTTTCTGCAGCAGTTCTGTATTGATCTGATAATGCTTGAATGCCTCTATTCTTTCATCCTGCTCTTTTTCCTGACCCATACTCGCCCAGATGTCAGCGTAGAGCACATCTGCATCCTGGACCGCCTTCACCGGGTCTTCCACTACATCAAGCTGTACTCCGATTTTGGCGGCGACATCCTTCGCTCCCGCCAAAATTTTTGCATCAGGCTCATACCCTGAAGGGCAGGCGATGGTCATCTGCACACCCAATTTGGCGCAGATCTGCAGCAGGGAGTGAGATACATTGTTTCCATCCCCAATGAAGGCAAGCTTCAGCCCCGCCAGTTTTCCCTTGTGCTCCTCTACGGTGAGCAGGTCAGCAATCACCTGGGTGGGGTGCACGAGATCGGTCAGCCCGTTAATCACCGGGATAGAGGCATACTGGGCCAATTCATCCACATCACTCTGGTCAAAGGTCCTGATCATGATCCCGTCCAGGTACCGCTCCAGGGTACGCGCTGTATCGGGCAGCGACTCTCCCCGGCGCAGCTGGATATCTTGAGCGCTTAGAAAGAGGGGATAACCACCGAGCTGGTACATCCCCACCTCAAAAGAAACCCTGGTTCTGGTTGAAGGCTTGGTGAAGATCATCCCCAAGGCCTTCCCCTGGAGAACTGGGTGGGGGATACCCTCTTTTAACTCCTTTTTCAAGTCATGGGCAGCATCTAAAATCAACCGAATCTCCTCACTGGTAAAATCGGAAATGGTCAAAAAGTCGCGCCCTTTCAAACTTTTATCCAAATAAGCTCCAGCCATCACTTACATCTCCTCTGGAAGCACAGGGACGGTCCTCTTGCTTCCCTTTTATTTTGCAGCTGCTTTAGGAAGCACGGGGACGGTCCTCTTGCTTCCTCTCATGCTTCCTTATATTTTGCAGCTGCTTTAGAACTAGTGTTGTCAGTTCCCGCAAGTTCCCAAATCTAAAGTTCCTATTTAATATCCTGAAAAATCATGAATGCATCATCAAGGATCCCTAATGCTTCATCCACATCTTCCTTCTTGGTAATCAAAGGAGGCAGGAAGCGGATCACCCTCCCGGCAGTACAGTTAATGAGCAGACCCCGCTCCTGGCAGAGTGTAACCAGATCTTTGCCGGGCCGGTCCAACTCCATCCCCAGCAGCATTCCCATCCCCCGCACCTGTTGGATGCAGGAAAACTTCTCTTGTAGTTTTTCCAAAGAGGCTTTCAAATACCCCCCGGTCCTGGCTGCATTGTCTACAAGCCCATCATCTTGGAGCACCTTGAGGACCGCCCCTGCCGCCGCACTGGCCACCGGGTTACCCCCGAAAGTGGAACCATGGGTACCGGGCTGGAAAACCTGAGCCACCTCTTCTCGGGCTACTGCAGCCCCG
>CALGIY010000267.1 GCA_937914965.1 uncultured Thermoanaerobacteraceae bacterium
CACCTTCCAAATTGTTTACCTGGCAGAATGCCGGTAATTTTTTTCTACTTGTATCTTATCAGAAAATATAGTTCAGGTAAATTTGTGGAGCACCGGCAGCTATTTTTAGATCTAAGATACATACAAGGAGGAGGACGGTCAAAGATCGAGAATAGGTAATCTAGAATAACAATTTAGACACCAAACCACCTCCGGTGACACTAGGATAAAAATACAGGCGGAGTCAGGTTTGGGAGCCGCTTCAAGCATTAGGCAGTTACTGTTAGCTGTTCCGACATTTATTTAGGGTAGATCAAGAGAACCGTCCCTGTGATACCCTCTTTTACAGGAGATACAGCGATGATAAGCCGCAAGATTATTAGTTTGGCTTGGCCTGCGATCTGCGAGATGATGCTTTACATGATGCTTGATATCGTGGATGTTGCATTTGTCGGCCGTTTGGGAGCAGAGTCTCTAGCTGCAGTTGGTTTAGGAGGCCAGATATATTTTTCTGTTCTCTTTGTTTTTTGCGCCCTATCCGCGGGAGCAACAGCATTGATCGCCCGGGCTGTAGGTGCCGGGGATCCGGAACGGGCTGGCAGAACAGCGGGACAGGCATTGTCACTGGCATTGATCACAGGTGTCCTGGTAACAGTATCTGTTTATTTCTTTGCTGATGCTGCTGTCGGACTTTTTCATTTTGACGCCGAAGTCCGACGCCTTGCGGTTATATACATCAGGGCAACAGGTTCTGCTGCTGCTTTTGGTATGGTTCTCTTTATTAGCAATGGTATTTTCCGGGGGGCAGGGTTGACCAGGATTCCCTTTTATGTCGCTGGTCTGACCAATGCAGTAAACATCGCCGGGGACTATATTTTAATCTTTGGCAAGTGCGGCTTGCCAGCCCTTGGGGTGCGTGGGGCAGCTATAGCGACGGCCTCTGCACAGGTTGTGGGTTGTATAGTGATGCTCATACTGTTGTTCTCCGGGGCTACCCTGGTGCGAATGCGGCTCCAGGATTTGTTCCGATTGAATGACTGGGCCTTGACTAGAGTCATTGTCAAGCTCAGCGTTCCGGCAGGACTTGAAGAGGCCCTGTTTAGCCTGGGAAGGATTGTGTGCAGTTTTATGCTTTCCGGACTGGGGACTGTGCCTTTTGCTGCTCACCAGATTGTTAATGTAGCAGAATCCCTTTCCTATATGCCGGGTTATGGTTTTGCAGTTGCTGCTACTGCTCTAGTGGGGCAGAACCTGGGAGCTCACAAACCCAAACAGGCTTACCAGCATGGTATGGCAGCTACCAGGCTTGCCTTGGTGGTAATGGGAGCAATTGGGCTTACCTTTCTTTTCTTTCCTTCAGCTATTATCAGGATATTTACCAGCGATCCCCAGGTGATAGCTCTGGGAGCGCTCTGTCTGCGGATTGCTGCTTTTGAGCAGCCGAGCATTGCCCTGGAGATGGTGCTGGCCGGGGCACTGCGGGGCGCCGGGGATACCCGTACTCCGGCACTGGTTACTGTGTTCAGTACCTGGCTGCTGCGCATACCCTGTTTGTACCTGGCGATTTATGTTTTCCAGTGGGGGCTCCCGGCAGTTTGGGGAATCGCTGTACTGGACTGGACGGTGCGGGCCCTTTTAATTACGATCCAGTATCGGCGCGGTAAGTGGCAGCAGATTGCCCTTTAATAAAGACCAAGTAGGTCAATTACTTCCTTCCGGCTGCAGCTGTTCAGAACGGAAGATTTTCCGGAAGTGGTGGCCATAGATGGCAAAGGTAAATGCCTCCGGGAGAAAGCGTGGGTACTTGACCAGGGTTTTCATGAGAAACTTCCAGAAATCGCGACGCCCCTTTTCCAAAAATCCCAGAATAATCATCGCTCTGAAGAGAGCTTTGACATAGCAGAAGCGCAGCATGGTGATGCTTTTCTTTTTTGCTGGTTTGAATTCTTTAAAGAACTCCATCACCCGTTCGTAATAAGGCTGGGGGTCATAGATGGTAGTGACGATCTTCTGGTAACCGCTGATTAACTTCTGGATGTTCATTTTAGTGATAAAGTTGATGGACAGGTCGGTATTGTCCCCGCTGAAGTCTGACAGGAGACGGTTCTCCTTTTTTAAACGCTTAAACAACTTGGTTCCTACCGGTGCCTTGAGGAGACCCACCATAGCTGTGACGATCCCACTCTTTTGAATGAAGTCGATTTGCCGGTCAAAGATCGAGAGGGTATCGCTGTCAAAGCCGACAATAAACCCCCCACTTACCTGGAGACCGTAGTTCTGGATTTTCTTCACTGAAGCGATCAGGTCGCGGTTAATATTGTGGAACTTGTTGCATTCCTCCAGGCTTTCTTCATCTGGGCTCTCAATCCCGATAAAGACTGACGCAAAATTGGCACGCTGCATTAGCTGCAAGAGTTCGTCATCATCTGCAAGGTTGATGGATGCTTCTGTAATGAACCAGAAGGGGCTGCGGTGCTCTTCCATCCACCGGATCACGGCAGGAAGAACCTCTTTTTTCAGGCGTGCTTTATTCCCGATGAAATTGTCGTCAACAATGAAAACGCCCCCTCTCCAGCCCTGGTTGTAGATGGCATCTAGTTCCCCAATGAACCGGTCAGTTGGCTTTAAGCGTGGTTTCCGCCCGAAGAGGGTGGTGATGTCACAGAATTCACAGTCGAAAGGGCATCCCCGGGAGAACTGGATGCTCATGGTGGAGTAGTCCTTCATTTTGATTAGTTTCCATAAAGGGACCGGGGTTCTGTCTAAGCTGGGCATTTCATTAGTACTGTAAATATGACGGGGGCATCCTCTTTCCATGTCCTCTAAAAAAGCGCCAAGGGTGATTTCCCCTTCGTTGAGAACAAGGTGGTCAACTTCATCGAACTTTTCAGGTTCTGATGTAAAGAGAGAGCCTCCTGCAATGATCTTGACACCCAGTTCTTTGCAGCGTGTGATAACCTCTCTTACGGAATCCTGTTGGATAGACATGGCGCTGATCAGGACGTAATCGGCCCACATCAAGTCTTTGTCCTGGAGTTTCCGGACATTCATATCCACCAGTCTTTTTTCCCAATTCTGCGGCAGCATGGCTGCGATGGTCAGCAGTCCCAGTGGGGGGAGAGCTGCCTTGACACCGATGAATTTAAGTGCGTACTTGAAACTCCAGAAGCTGTCAGGGTACTTAGGATAAACGAGCAGTGTTTTCATGTTTTCACTCCTTTATTAATATCTTACTACTCTATGCCAGCAAATGGTAGGCTAAATTTTAATAAGTTATCGGGAAAATGTTAGTAATAAAAGTTTCTTCTAGAGGGGTTATGGTTATTATAAAAATATGGCAGGATTTTAAGTATGCTGGGGAGTAATATTTATGGAAGTATTGGTTATGTCCCGTCCAGGGACATTTTTCTATAAAGTATCAGAAGGGGGCTGCGGTATGCGCAGATCTAAAACAAGTTCTTTTGGGGTTCCCCGCAGGGAGGGGCATGACTCCAGCACCTTTTACAAGCGTGCTCTTTATGATGGCAAGGAGGAAAAGAAGCCTACTGGAAAAATATCCATCCCTCCTTCGGGGATTATAGATCAAATCTTCTGCCATACAGCAGAGAAGATGCATGAAATCCCGGATAACTGCGTGGATCTCATGGTTACCTCACCACCGTACTGCACTGGTAAAGACTATGATCCAGATCTGACACTTGATCAGTACCTGGCTCTGTTGGAGCGGGTTTTCCGTGAGGTTTATCGTGTTCTGAAGCCCGGGGGGAGAGCTGCTGTCAATATAGCCAATCTCGGACGCAAGCCGTACCTGCCTTTAAGTGCCTATATCTCTTCTCTTTGTGAGGGGATCGGTTTTTTAATGCGTGGTGAGATTATCTGGAACAAAGCGGCTAGTGCTGGAGGCTCCACGGCGTGGGGAAGCTGGCTTTCTGCGTCCAACCCAACTTTGCGAGATGTGCATGAATATATTCTAGTCTTTAGCAAAGGTGCGTTCGGCCGAGATAAGCAGGCCAAGACCAGCACCATACAACGGGATGAATTTCTGGAATTCACACGGAGTGTTTGGGAGTTCCCCTCTGAGTCAGCTCGCAAAATAGGTCATCCTGCACCTTTTCCCATGGAGCTTCCTTACCGGTTGATCCAATTGTACACTTTTGCCAACGAAATCGTGCTAGATCCCTTCTGTGGTAGTGGTACTACTTGTATAGCAGCCTTGAAATCTGGTCGACACTATGTTGGCTATGAAATCGTAGAGGAATATGCGAATCTGAGCGGGCAGCGCCTTGCAGGATTTTAGCCCCCGTTTACTGGACCGCTTGAATTGCACTATAGGAATGACTTACTGGAGGTGGCACCTATGGGAGCTGGACATATTGTAGTTGTCGGTAGCATTAATATGGATCTTGTAGCAAGGACTAAACGCATGCCTTTGGGAGGAGAGACCCTTCTGGGTTCGGATTTTCGTATGGTCCCAGGGGGTAAAGGAGCAAATCAGGCTGTGGCTGTTGCCCGTACTGGTGGCAATGTCAAGATAGTGGGAGGAGTAGGCGATGACATTTTCGGAAAACAGCTCTTGGCGAATCTCCGTGATAATGGCATCAATACGGATTTTGTGAAGGCCAGGTCCGGAATGGCTACAGGAGTCGCAATCATTTTGGTAGATGACCAAGGTGAGAACAGCATTGTGGTAGTACCAGGGGCGAACGATTGTGTATCACAGCAGGATGTAGAGGCGGCTCGGCTGATCATAGAGACAGCCCAGGTGGTGTTGTTGCAGCTAGAGATCCCTCTGGAGACAGTGGAGTTAGTGATTCGGGTAGCTAAACAGGCGGGAGTACCGGTGATTTTGGACCCGGGTCCAGCCCGACCCTTGAGCCGCGATCTCTTGGCCATGGTGGACATTATTACACCCAACGAACATGAAGCCCAGGTATTAGCTGGAGAAGAGTTACACAACCTGGATGATGCTCGCAACATAGCGGCCAAGCTGTTGGGGTGGGGTATTAAGCACGTGCTGCTCAAGCTAGGCGGAGAAGGCGTAATAATGGCCAACGCCGAGGGGTTCGAGCACATCCCTGCTCATAAAGTCCATGTGGAGGATACTACGGCGGCTGGGGATTCCTTTGCGGGAGGGTTGGCCGTGGCTTTGGCGGAAGGTTATACTCTGCGGGAAGCAGTGCTTTTCGCTAATGCTGTTGGTGCCTTAGCTGTGACTCGGCTAGGGGCCCAATCGGCCATTCCCACCAGGGAGGAAGTGGAGAGTTTTATGATGGAACGGGGAGTTACCTGGTCGTGAGGCCCCAGACGCTTATGCCTAACCAGAAGCAGTAGAAGAGTGCTGCCTGTTCACCATAGCGGCGTTGGCCTGCTGCTTTTCCTTTTCCAGCACATTGTCAAGGATTGTTAAGTAGACGTCGACAACGGCAGGATCTAGCTGGTAGCCTCGCACTCTTTTCAGCTCCTCAATGGCGTCTGGAATGCTTCTAGGCTCCTTATAGCAGCGCTGACTAGTCATGGCATCCCAAGTATCGGCCACAGCTACAATGCGGGCTTCCAAAGGAATTGCTTCCCCCTTAAGCCCTGCGGGGTACCCTGTGCCATCCCAGCGTTCATGATGGTAGAGCACTATATTCTCAATGATTTTACGATTGAGGAGGGGAATAGGAATATCCTGAATAAATCGGGCCCCTCGTTCAGGGTGGGATTTAATGGTTTCATACTGCCGCTGGGTAAGGCGACCGGGGTACTTGAGAATATCATCTTGGATCTCTAGTTTGCCAATATCATGGAAATAGCAGGCCTCATCTAGGGCTCGCTGCTTGAGCAGCGAGTAACCATATTGTCGGGCTAATTCTCTGCTAAGAAAAGCCACCCGCTCCATGTGCTCCATAAGCTCTGGGTCTTTGGCCCAGACCGCCCTAAGTAGCGACTTGATAAATGCGAGACGGTATGTAGTATCAATCAGTCCGAATAGAGTCTGTGAGCGCAAAGCCAGAAGCACCAAATAGGAAACCACCAATCCGTATACAGAAAAGTATACATAGGTGTAATAAAAAACTGCTCCCAAGGCGGTGGAGGGAATCAGGGTTTTTAGGTTTTCCAAAACATCATATAGGAAGCCGTCGTGCAAGGTCGAGTGTGTTGTTAAGCCTTTTACGACTTTGGCGCTTATGAAAAAGAGATTATTGACTACCAAATAGGCAAGGGCGGATAGAAGCACGGCCAAAGTAAAACCTTGGCCATTCAAAACGGCGTTAAACACTATACCGCTAGTTAATGCACTGAGGGCGATGCTACCCCTATTGTAGATAATAATTCCTATGGGATCTCTAAGCTCTTCACTGTCAATAATACCGATGGCGGCGACCAAGGCTCCTACTAAAGGACCGTGGAAGGC
>CALGIY010000268.1 GCA_937914965.1 uncultured Thermoanaerobacteraceae bacterium
AGACCGTGCTTGGTGAACTCAACGGCCATGTGGAGGAGATGTACACCGGCCACCTGGTCGTGAAGGCGTTTGGGCGTGAGAGCCAGTCCATCGATAAATTCAATGATATTAATGAAAGACTTTATGAAGCTGGTTGGAAGGCCCAGTTTATGTCTGGTTTAATTATGCCCTTGATGAACTTCATCAACAACCTGGGGTATGTGCTTATCTGTGTGGTCGGCGGCATCTTTGTCATGAAAAGGGGGATGCAGATCGGTGATGTTCAGGCGTTTCTTCAATACTCGAAACAGTTTACCCACCCCATAGCCCAGACCGCCAGTATCGCCAATGTATTCCAGTCTATTGCTGCATCTGCGGAACGGGTTTTTGAGGTTCTCGATGAGTCCGAGGAGATCCCTGAAAACGCTGATGCCAAGGTGATTGAATTTCCCAGGGGAGATGTCGAATTCCAAAATGTCAAATTCAGTTATAAACAAGATGTCCCTTTAATTGAGGATATGAATATTGATGTCAAAAAAGGGCAGACAATCGCAGTTGTAGGCCCAACCGGTGCGGGAAAGACCACACTGGTCAATTTGCTGATGCGTTTCTATGAACTAGATGGCGGGAAGATTACCATTGATGGTGTTGACATCAGGGAGATGAGGCGTGGTGAACTTCGCAGTGTTTTCGGCATGGTTCTCCAGGATACGTGGCTTTTCAACGGTACGATCAGGGACAATATAGCTTACGGGCATGAGGGCGCCACCTTGGATGATGTCATTCAGGCGGCAAAAGCGGCTCACGCCGACCACTTTATCAGAACTCTTCCTGACGGCTATGACACTGTACTTAATGAAGAGGCGTCCAATATCTCGCAGGGGCAAAAGCAGCTGCTTACCATTGCCAGAGCTGTTCTTGCAGACCCGGCAATCCTGATTCTTGATGAGGCCACAAGCAGTGTGGACTCGAGAACCGAATGGCTCATCCAGAAGGCCATGTCTAGGCTGATGGAAGGTAGAACAAGCTTTGTCATTGCTCACAGGTTGTCGACAATTCGCGGTGCGGATCTGATTCTTGTAATGAACAATGGCAGTGTTATCGAAAAGGGCACCCACAACGAGCTTTTGTCCAAAGGTGGCTTTTATGCGGATCTTTATAACAGCCAGTTTATTGGGGCATCCGTCTCTGCTGAAAATGCCTGATAGGAAGGAGGCAGTGGGGTGGCAGTGGGACGTTTTGTTTGCCACATCCGTGTCATGAGGACCGTCCCTAAGCTAGTCGTTGGTGGTTAGTCGTTGGAAAAAGATTGATACCCGTGACAACGTGTCAAAAGGACCGTCCCCGTGACAATCCTGTGACAAATTGGACAACAGAACCGTCCCCCTGTCCAGGCTTAATTTATTGTAATTTTTTTGGGTAGAATATTACAGCGAATGGACGAGTAATGAATCGGGTGGTATGCTCTGCCGGTTCTTTGCCCTTTTCGGTGCTTGGAGTGTTAATTGGCGGATAGTTTTTTATGGAGAGATTACGCTTGGCTTTTAGAGGATTACTTACATGAAGGTATGAGGTGAAAAAACAGAGAAAATGTCGGCAAAGTATCTGAAAAAGGCATTATTCGCAAAAAATAATAATTTGCCACGGCAGCCAGCATCATGTAATAATGGTTCAAACAACAACTAATTAAAGAGGAGGAAATTTACATGGACTTAAAGGGATCAAAAACAGAGGCTAATCTTTTGGCGGCTTTTGCTGGTGAATCACAGGCGAGAAATAAGTATGACTATTATGCTGCTAAAGCCAAAAAAGAAGGGCTTGTTCAGGTTGCTAATTTTTTTGAGGAGACAGCTAGAAATGAAAAGGAGCACGCCAAGATTTGGTTTAAGCTTCTGCATGACGGCATTCCTTCAACTGAAGAGAATTTGAAGGCTGCTGCTGAAGGTGAAAATTACGAATGGACAGATATGTATGCAGAGTTTGCGAAAATAGCAAAGGAAGAGGGTTTTACCAAGATTGCATTCCTTTTAGAACATGTAGGCAAAATTGAAAAGCATCATGAGGAAAGATATTTAAAACTGCTGCAGAACATTAAAGAGAATAAGGTTTTTGTACGAGAGGAAAAACAGGCTTGGAAGTGTAGCAACTGCGGCCATATCCATTACGGAGAAAAAGCCCCTGAGGTCTGCCCAGTTTGTGACCACCCCAAGGCTTATTTTGAGATTGAGGCCGAAAACTATTAATTCATTCCATCTGGAAGGTGGCCTTAGATGAAAACAGAAACTGCATTTTATCGTTGTGAAGTGTGTGGCAATATTGTGGAACTGATTAAAAATGGCGGCGGAAAGCTTGTGTGCTGCGGTAAACCGATGACGAAACTTGAGGCCAATACTGTCGATGCATCACAGGAAAAGCATGTCCCCGCTGCGGCAAGAAAAGACGGAAAAATATATGTCGATGTAGGTTCTGTGATTCATCCGATGCTCGACAAGCATTACATTGAGTGGATTGCGGTAGTTACGGATAACAGCATTGAGAGGGTATCCCTCTCTCCGGGAGATGAGCCGAAAGCAGTTTTCTGCGAAAAGCCGGAAAACGCCGATGTTTATGCCTACTGCAATCTTCACGGCCTGTGGAAGGCGAATGTGTAAGCTGTTAGTGCAAATAACTATACATGGAGGTGGTGATCTTTATGCAGCCGATAGAGATTAAGCCTGGTATATACTGGGTTGGCGGGATCGACTGGGATCTCCGTTATTTCCATGGCTATGTTACTCCCCGCGGGTCAACCTATAATTCCTACCTGATTATCGACGATAAGATTACCCTCGTAGATACAGTTAAGCATTACCTGGCAGATGAGATGTTAAGCAGAATCAGGGCTCTTGTAGACCCGGAGAAGATCGATTATATGCTGGTCAACCACATAGAAATGGATCACTCCGGGAGTGTCCCGAGGGTTATGGAAATTGCTCCAAACGCAAAAATCGTCACCACACCAAAGGCTAAAAAAGGGTTGGAAATGCACTACAAAAAGGACTGGGAGTATATCCTGGTTAAAACAGGTGAGGAACTGAATATTGGTTCCCGCACCCTGAAGTTTGTGCAAACCCCTATGGTGCATTGGCCTGACAACATGGTAACCTACATCCCGGAGGACAAGCTGCTTCTGTCCAATGATGCTTTTGGCCAGCATATTGCCAGCACAGAACGGTTTGTTGATCAGCTGGGTTGGGATGTTGTCCGTGAGGAAGCTGCCTCTTACTATGCCAATATCGTCTTCCCTTATGGGGATCAGGTCAACAAGGCTTTGGATGTTGTGGGGAATCTTCCTATAGAAATGATCGCACCGAGTCACGGCTTGATCTGGCGGTCATATCTCCCCGAACTGCTGAAGGAATATCGCAAATGGGCTAGCAATGAAACAGACCACAAAGCCTTGATAGTTTACGATACCATGTGGGGCTCCACCAGAAAAATGGCTCTGGCTCTTCAGGAAGGACTTGAAGACAGCGGTGTTCCTGTGACCATGAAATCCTTACAGACAAACCATATTTCTCAGATTGTTCCGGATCTCCTGACAGCAAAACTGGTGCTGGTAGGCTCTCCCACCATCAATAATGGGATGCTCCCGACAATGGCCGCCTTTCTCACCTATATCAAAGGTCTGCGGCCCAAGAAGCGCACAGGTTTTGCTTTTGGTTCTTACGGATGGGGAGGTCAGGGAGCCAAGGAAGTGGTTTCGATTCTTCAAGAGATGGGCTGGGAAATGCCTGAGGAGATGGTGAACTTGCAGTATGTTCCTGGAGAAGAAGACCTGGGCAATCTTAAGGATGTTGGGCGCAGGTTAGCCAGCGCTGTTAAGTAGTCTCGACTCTCCAAGAGATGCACTGGGAAATGCGCTTGGAGACAGTGAACTAAGCTTCGGAAAAGGAAAACAGTGGAGGGGTGAAGATGAATTTAAAAGCACTGCACAGCATCGGCTACGGGCTCTACTTGATTACGTCCAAGGACGGAGAGCGTATAAACGGGCAGATTGCCAACACGGTTTTCCAAATATCCAGTGATCCACCTACAATTGCTATCAGCATAAATAAGCAGAATTTGACCAATGAATTCATCAAAAACAGCGGGTTGTTTGCGGTTTCCATCCTGGCAGAGGAGACTCCCCTTTCCCTGATCGGGCAGTTTGGGTTCAAGTCAGGTAGAGATGTAGACAAGTTCGCTGATGTGAACTACCAGACAACCGCTCAGGGCCTGCCCTATCTGGAAGATGACGCTGTAGCGTATATTGAGGCCAAACTCATCCAAGATGTTGATGCGGGAACACATACCATCTTCATCGGAGAGATCGTCGGAGCGGAGGTTTTGAAGCAGGGTAATCCAATGACCTCTATCTTCATATGTTGGCATTAAATTTACACCTCTCAAATTTTTTATTAAGAAA
>CALGIY010000269.1 GCA_937914965.1 uncultured Thermoanaerobacteraceae bacterium
ACCGGATTAATGGAAAACTTACGGTGGAAAAATCAAAGGCGGCTTTCGCCACCCTTTGTCCTACTGAAATCTATTGTTCCATCTGCTTTGCCAAGAACCCCGCCGCGGTCTCGGCCAACTTCATCTCTAGTTCACCCATCCGAATATTTGGTTCCTTGGAACAGAGGATTACAGCTCCTATTGGGTCGCCTTCGGCAATAATAGGCGCAATCACCTCACTGGAGAACTTGCATTCCTCATCCTCTTCATCATCACTGAGCAGGCACGTTTTACAGATGGGATGCTCCCCCGCCTTGGCGATCAGGACAGGTTTGCGCTCCTCCATAACCTGTTCCACCGCGGGGCCAATAGCCTTGTTAAGAAACTCTTTTTTGGGGCCACCGGACACAGCAATAATGTTATCACGGTCTGCAATACAAGAGATGTGCCCAATTGCTTCATGTAAAGAGTCTGCGTATTCCTTTGCAAAGGTACCCAATTCATTGATCGGCGAGTATTTTTTAAGGATGACCTCTCCTTCCCGGTCTACAAAGATTTCGAGGGGATCACCCTCCCGAATCCGTAGGGTCCGGCGGATCTCTTTGGGAATTACAACACGACCTAGGTCATCGATGCGTCGAACGATACCTGTAGCCTTCAAGTTCTATCCCCCCTTCAGTTTCAAAAGATAAGAATCTTCAGGAATAGTATATAACCAATAGGGGGGATTTATTCATTTTTTACCATGCTCTTGTTAATAATTTTATCCTTTTTGGCCTCAATCTGACATTTTAGACGTAACTGAAATTAACTGATTTCTTAGGATTTTTGAAGATCTGGCTGCTTTTCCGCAAGGCATTAAGGTATTGCGTGAATACATCCTGCTTCTTCTGGGAAAGAACCTCTTGCTTCAACCCATCCTTTACCTCTTCATAACTGGCGGGTCCTGGTTCCTGTTTATCAAAACAATAAATCACATGGTAACCAAACTCCGTCTTTACTGGTTCCTGGCTGAACTCACCCACCTGGAGGCGGAAGGACTCTTTTAGGAATTCCTCAGCAATTGAGTCTTTCTCCGTGATGTAACCAAGAACCCCTTTGTTCTGGGAAACTGAGGGATCGATCGATTTTTTTACAGCCAGTTCCTGAAAATCCGTTCCCTGCTTTAGGGCTGAAATAACCTCCCCAGCCTCCTCTGAGGTCTTGACCAGAATATGACCCACCTTGACACGCTCTGGAACAGTCAGGTAATCCTTGTACTCCTGGTAAGCCTCTTGGACCTCACCATCCTGGACTGTCACATCCGTGGTCATATATTCCTGCAGTTTCTGGATTAGAAACACTTCCTCTAAATATTCCCGGTACTGGGCTTCGGTCAATCCCTGGCTCTTTAGGATCTGCTGAAACCCTTGGAGACCGCCAGCCTGCAGCTGATCTGACGCAATCTGTGCCTCGATTTCGTCGTCAACGACCCTGATTCCACAGGACTTGGCTGCCCGACATAAAAGGGCACGATCCGCTAACTGTGCCAGGGCCTGCTGACGCACCTGGTCATTCAGTTTCTTACCCTCGTCCCCTTCAAAATTGATACCATAATAGCTCTTAAGTAAGTCTTGAGTGCGCGCAGTTTCACCATCAAGCTCCGCGCCGGAAACTTTAGTGCCGTTGACCTGGACCACCCAATCGCCGCGATAC
>CALGIY010000270.1 GCA_937914965.1 uncultured Thermoanaerobacteraceae bacterium
AATTTAAACCTAATATTTTAGGTATTCAGAAGTATCATCCTGCAAACATTGCAAAATCCTGCCATGATGAGTAAATCTTTCTCCCCTTTTAAAAACAAAAAATCCCGGCTCTATTGTGTACTGCCGGGATCGGTGTTGTTTTCTTTGGCAATCTTACCTAGGATACCATTAATAAACCGTGGGGCTTCCTCATCACTAAACAATCTGGCTAGTTCAAGAGCCTCGTTAATGGCCACATTAAGGGGTGTTGACTGGTAATAAAGCATTTCAAAAAGCCCTAATCTTAAAATGTTACGGTCGACACTGGCCATACGGGACAGGTCCCATTCGATAGAATACTGCGTAATGTAGTCATCTATTTCCAATAGATGGTCAAGTGTACCATTGATCAGAGAATGTGCAAAAGCAGCCATCTCATCAGAAATAGGGTTTTCTATCAGCAGGTACTCCAAAGCACGGAATGGTTCTGCATCAACAAGATCAACTTGAAATAAAACCTGTAGAGCGATTTCTCGGGCCCGCCTTCTGCCCAATGACTGGACCTCCCTTCATACCGTCTGGCTGGGCCTGCTCACTTAATGGAAATAGCGCTCCCACCAGTCTCCGGGGCCTCCCCCTTCATCAAAGCGCTTGCCCAGGAAATAACCTGCAACAACACAGATTATAACCAAGACCGACTTCCAGAAACCAAAAGAGATGATGAGCATCCCAAGCACCAGGCCCAAGACCAGGCCCAGCAACTTTCCCTGATGGTTCTCCCAAAGATATTGTAATATCTCGGAAAAATTTCTACCCATATCAGTTTCCCTTTCTAATCCACTCGAGAGCGCAGATCCGCTGCAACACTCTGGATCAGCACCTGCACCTGGGAAACATGCACACCGGCCTTTTTCTCCAAGTGCTCCTGTATAATTTCCTGCACATTTTGGGACACCTCTGGAAGATTGGCATCAGGGTTAACATTCATATGCAACAGCACCACCAGACCATCTTGGTCCAGGTGCATTACAGGCTTGACTTCGCGTACATCCCGCACCTCTCGCGCAGCCCGTCGGATTAAATTTTCCAGGGCAGATGCCGCAATCTCAATTCTACCCAACCCCGACTCCCGGATAACCACCTCATGCTCTCGGGGACGCCGTGATGCCGAAATTAGCGCCCAAAAAGACAACAAAATTAAGCAGGCGCTCCCTACAGCAACCCCTAACCGGTTACCTGTAACAGCCAGGAAATTATCCATTTGGGTTAAGGGAACCGTCCAGCCAAGGGCAACTGCAAAAACGCACCCAGATGCCACCAAAATAATTAATGCAAAAATGACAAAGAACATTAAATGTTGTCGGCGCATAATCTTTCAGACTCCTTTCCTGTCCCTACTTGATACGCTGTTCTTCTTGCATCTCAGGAAAGGATACACCCTGCACATGAACATTAACCTCAATCACTTTGAGTCCGGTCATACTCTCAATAGCGTGTTTGACATTTTCCTGTACCTGTAGGGAAACATCTGGTATTCTGGTGCCGTATTCTACGATCACAAAGAGGTTAACAGCAGTCTCCCGCTCTCCTACCTCCACGCGGACGCCCTTAGCAAGATTCTTTCGCCCGAGCATGTCAGCAAAACCGCCGGCTAGACCGCCGCTCATACCAGCAAGCCCCTCGATTTCCGTCGCCGCCAGTCCAGCAATCACTGCCACAACTTCATCAGCGATCCTGACTGCTCCCAAGGAAGTACGCTCTGTCTCTTCAAGGTGATTAGCTTCCATTTTATCCTATCCCTCCTTTGTGATTTTTGCTAATTATGTCCAATCTACAAACCATTATATCAGTCAAGAAGGGAAATGCAAAATAGTTGTTAGTGGTTGGTGGTTGGTGGTTGGTGGTTTGGATTAGACACAAAAACCGTTAATTGTGATCAAGCAAGAGTGTCAAAAGGACCGTCCCCGTGACACGTTATTCTAAAAGAGATTGGATAAAGGAAGTGTCTATCTGACCCTTCAGGAAACGGTCGTTTTTCATAATCCAGCGCAAAAAAGGAATAGTTGTCTTGACACCATCGATCTGAAACTCACCCAATGCTCGCTCCATCCTCTGGATCGCCTCCTGACGAGTACGCCCCCAGACAATGAGCTTTGCAATGAGAGAATCATAAAAAGGAGAGATCTGACAACCGGGATAAATCGCGCTGTCAACACGAACACCCATCCCACCAGGAGGAAGATACTCAGTGATCACGCCTGGGCAGGGGGCAAAGTCCTTCTCCGGGTCCTCTGCATTAATCCGGCATTCCATAGCCACACCCTGGAACTTAACATCATCCTGCCCATAACCCAGTTCTTCCCCTGCGGCAATCCTGATGGTTTCAGCCATCAGGTCGATACCGGTCACCCATTCTGTAACCGGGTGTTCCACCTGGATACGGGTATTCATCTCAATAAAATAATAATTGCCATCTTGATCCAACAGAAACTCTACTGTACCTGCACCAGCATAGTGAGCGGCTTCAGCAGCGCGAACAGCTGCATGTCCCATTTTTTCCCGTACTTCCGAGGTTAACACCGGGCAAGGGGTTTCTTCCACCAGCTTTTGATGCCTACGTTGGATAGTACAGTCCCTTTCCCCCAAATGCACCACATGGCCATGCTCATCCGCCAGCACCTGGATTTCCACATGCCGTGGATTTTCAATAAACTTTTCTAGATAAAGGCTACCATCCCCAAAAGCTGCCTCTGCCTCCTGTCGTGCCATTTGGACAGCCTTCATGAGTTCTCCTTGATTAGCAGCGATCCGCATGCCGCGGCCGCCTCCCCCGGCTGATGCTTTGATCATTACAGGGTAGCCGATCTCCCCTGCGATCCGAACAATCTCATCCTCATCGCTCAGTAGACCTGGCGATCCTGGCACAACAGGTACACCCGCTTCTGCCATGATCGCTCGAGCCCGGGCCTTAGCGCCCATAGTAACCATTGCCGCTGCTGGTGGGCCAATGAATTTAATCCCCTGATCCGCGCAGATCTCAGCAAAGGCTGCATTCTCAGCCAAGAATCCGTAGCCGGGATGAATGGCATCTGCCCCTTTTCCTTCCGCAGCTCCGATAATATTGGGAATGTTCAGATAGCTTTGGGTAGGATGGGGGCCACCGATACAAACCGTTTCATCTGCCAACTTCACATGCAGGGCGTCCCGGTCCGCCTGTGAATAGACAGCAACAGTTTTAATTCCCAGTTCACGGCAAGATCTGATGATCCGTACAGCGATTTCACCCCGGTTGGCTATCAAAATTTTATTTAACAAGGTGAACCCCCCTGGTTCGTAATAAAATAGTCTTATTCAGCAGGGGCAATCAAGTAGAGGACCTGGCCATACTCCACCGGTTGGGTATTGTCCACCAGAATCTCCACGATCTCCCCATCGCACACAGCTTCAATCTCATTCATCAGTTTCATGGCTTCAATGATGCAAAGGGTATCACCCTTTTTGACCCAACTCCCCACCTCTACAAAGGGTGGTGCATCAGGTGCAGGCGACCTATAGAAGGTACCTACCATCGGCGCAGTCATCTCAGTAAGGTTGGCCGGGCGCTCATCCTCTTCTTCTACTGAAATCTCATCCTGGCAAAGCGAGGCCTCGCATCCGGAAGTACTATCCGAAACTCC
>CALGIY010000271.1 GCA_937914965.1 uncultured Thermoanaerobacteraceae bacterium
TGTCCCTTCAACGTCAGGATGCTGTCTATAATTCCATCTTTTTTTGCGACAATATTGCATGTCCCTGAGGTGCTGGGAGCAGCGCTCTTCTCAATAATCCTGACCTTAGAGCGGGGCCCCACTTCCACCTCGGCATAAGTAATGCCCGGCAGTTCTCTGAGGAGATATTTTGCTACATTATCTCTTTGCACCTGGAAGCGAAAATTTCCCGGACGCAGTCCTGCCGATGCTGCCAAGGCCTTTACCCGGGCTGGAGAGATTTTACGGGCTCCGCTGACATCCACTGTCCAGATCAGTGAAGAAAGAAAATAAAGGAGCAGACAAAAAATAAATGCACCAGCCAAAAGCATACGTCGGCGCCGAAAACGGTAGAAAAAAAAGGGCAGGCCGCGTTTCCTTTGAATCCGGACACGGCAGTTGCTCTGCCGGGCAATATGGCGAATCGCTCGGAAAGACTGCGCATAGACATTCACCAAAAGAGTATCCGGGCCAGTCCAGACAAGATCCCACAGGTAAACGCCCCTGGTAAAAGCCAAATTCATAAAGCGCTCCGGGTGAGGCCCCTTGACCACCAAAACAAGGTAACCCAAAAGGTATGTCCATATTTTTCTCATAATCACTGCAGCCAGGCCCCCTTTATCCTTACTCCTGCAGGATCAGAGTTTGGATCTTACCTTCAACCGCGATTTCATCTGGAAAAATATTTCGCAGCACCAACCCCTCCCCGGCAATGACCAACTCCCCCAAGCTGATGCTGATACGAATTTTTTCCGTGGTATATTCCATAATACCGCGGTGGTTTTCAATGAGCAGTTGTATATTTCCCAGCAGAGTAATCCGTGGCAAGTCCATCACCAGGTCTTTAGGAAGCTCGAGATAGTTCGCCAGGAGATGTTCAATCTTTTTCTTGCTTTCTCTGGACAAAAAAAATCCCACCTTTCTCTTCATTTACCATACTATGCCTTTCAGATGGTAATGAGAACAGGTGGGAAATACCGTTTAAAAAATAAAGGCGGGCTTATAAGGCCCACCTTTATAATGCAGTTTTAGCCAACTATTTTTGCTCTGACTTGAGCAGGTCCCTGACGATTTGATTAACAAGCTTTCCGTCAGCACGACCTTTCAATTTGGGCATTAAGACACCCATTACCTTTCCCAAGTCGCGCTCACTGTTGGCCCTCACAGACACTAACACTTCATGTGCTAACTGCGTAATCTCGTCCCTGTTTAACTGTTGGGGAAGGTACTCTTCCAGGATATTGATTTCGGCTTCAAGTTCAGCCACCCTCTCCTGGCGCCCAGCGCGCTGGTACTCCAGGATAGCATCCCGGCGCATCTTAAGTTCTTTGGCCAAAACCTCGATGATCTCATCATCTGTAAGGTCATGCCCAAGGTCGATCGCGCGGTTCTTTAGGGCGGCCCGGGACATTCGAATCACCGAAAGTCTTAATTTCCCTGCTTCCCTTGCTTTCAGCGCCGTTTTCATATCTTCGTAAAGGCGATCTTGCAGTGACATGAAAAACACCCCTTATCAGGACCAGCGTCGTTTACGTGCAGCCTCGGATTTCTTCTTCCTGCGTACACTAGGCTTCATGTAATGCTCCCGTTTCCGGGCCTCGACTAAAACGCCGGATCTCTGACAGGATCGCTTAAAGCGGCGCAGAGCGCTATCCAGTGATTCATTTTTCCCGACCCTGACCTCTGCCATGACCGTTTCTCCCTCCCCCCCAGAACAAGTTCCGTAGCGAGACACTTGCCTCATCTAGGGTCAAATCCTTGATTCATATTTTATACCATCTGTTGTTGCATTTTTATTATACACCAGCACCCCAAAAACCGTCAATAAAGGGTACCCGACCAGGACTACTGGTTTTTGTTAAATTAGTACCCCAATACCGCTGCAGATACTACTGCCCCAACGCCTTCGACATGGTGGTCGATTCCCTGGACAAACACCTCCTTCAAAGGGAGATTTCGTTTCCGGAAGCCCTCTTCCACCATAGCCCGTACCCGATCTTCAGCCATTTCCCGGGTACAATATCCCTCGAATTCCATGATCACACCGTAAGTATCCATACTGATTCCCACCCCGATAGCAGCAGCGATTACTTGCCCAGGACTGCTGCTGGTAAGATAGCCGTACGCAGTTGGTGTCAGTGTTCCCGGGGGAATTTGCAGTTCAGGGGAAAACTTCGCTCCTGGCGGCAGGATGCTGCTCACTCTAAGCAGGTTAAGATTGCCTATGCCGGCCTCCAGCAGTGCGGCATCAAAGGCATTCAAAGGGGTCGTACCTTCTCCACGCCCCACAACCAGGGCAAACTTACTTGGAATCGGTATCACAAACTCGCCTCCTTGCCAATTCATTCGCTTTATTATATGAAGGTGGGTCGAAAGGGTGATTATTCCCAGTTATAACCATCATCGCTGCGGCATATACATGAAACAGTAGAATCAAGAAAGGAGGCGGCAGGTAGTGGGCTTCATGGTAGCTGTTATTGCCTGCGCTGGCACCCTCTCAGCTGCACTTACCTTCTACTACTTGCACCTAGGAGACAACAATATCCTCTTGGAAACTACAGCAACTTATGACCTGGTGGTCCAATATGATCTCCCCGGGAGGGAGATCCACTGCAGATGCTTGATACCTCTCTCCAATAAAGGTAAGCAGCAGGGAATGGTCAATAATGTCTTCTGTCAGCCAGTTTACTGCGGGAAAGTTATGAAAAAACTTGAAATCATCTCTCACCTCCACCTTACCCGAGAACCATCGCGGGAAAACGGGTATTGGGAATCGCTGATCCTCAAAACAAACGATTATTTCATCACCGAACTAGAGGTCGTAATCCGCAGTCAAGTGCCTATCCCTTCATTACTCCAGGAGGTTCCCCGTCTCACCATCCTTATTTACTATCAGGTAGTGGGAAGAAAGGGAATCCAGTGGAGACTGGCAGAACTACCGCTGCCACTAAAAAGAAAGATACACCCCCGTACCGAATTAAAAAAGGTAAAAGGTGGTTGAAGTCCGTGTCTGTGCAGGCAATTCCTGTACGCACAAAATTAATTACACCGGAGGATGACCTGCTGGAGGTAATCGCCATCAGTGCTGCACCACAACTCAGGAAAAAAGATATCCTGGTGGTAGCAGAAACTGTGGTGGCCATCTCCCAGGGAAGGTTGATCAGACCTGAGAAGATCAAACCAGGAATGTGGGCCTTACTGATCTCCCAGTTCATCCACCAGGACGGCAGCCTTTCCTCACCCTTCGCACTTCAGGCTGTGATGGATGAAGAGGGTACTCCGCGTACGGTCACTGCATTTGTAATCAGCACTCTGAGTAGGGTTCTCCTGAGGCGTAAGGGGGATTTTTACCGCCTTGCTGGGAAACAGGCAGCGTTAGTGGATGACATCACTGGGACAGTACCTCCCTTTGACAAATATATTGTCTTGGGGCCCCGGGATCCTGAAAAGGTGGTAAGTGCAATCAAGGATCGCTTCGGCGTAGAGGCAGCAATTATCGATGCCAACGACCTGGGCAGATCGCAGATACTCGCTGCAACCAAAGGGGTTAACAAAAAACTACTGCTCAGAGTGTTCAAGAAAAATCCCGCTGGGAATGCCGATGAGCAGACTCCCTTTGTTATTTTAAGAAAAAACTGAGTATGCACTTACGACTTATAAAAAAAGAACCGCCTAAATGGCGGATTCTTTCTGTTGCAGTCATTTAACGGAGGTAGGGATGATAATAATTGTGCGTCTTTACCCTAAAGAAGGCCAGGTAGATTATTTCCAGCAGTCCCACTGTATTAACGATAATAAGAGCAATAAACCAAGCCTTTTGGTTACTCCGGGCAGAGAACCAAAGAGCTAAGGCCTTCCAGGCCAAACTCCAGACAACAATTAGGGTAAGGAGCCAGGGGTTTAATTGTTCAAGGAATTTTACTGCATCTAGAAATGACATAACAGATCTCCTCCTTGAGGAAAAGTATAGTTCACCCCTAAACACTTTGCAACAACCCCAACCCATACCATAATGCACCATATGCGTCATAATCTACATATAATAAAACCAAGAAACCTACCGGGAGGAGACCGGCCATGGCACTACAGAAAGACGAAACAACCATCAATATTGCTGGTGTAAAAATGAAGGTATCCCGATTCTCTACACTAGATGTTCCTCATGAAGTAACAGCAGTCATCCCCCGGGTGGAACTCCGCATCTGGAGATACAAGGATGGGAAGTTGGTGGAAATCGAAGAAAGCATCCTCAACAGCGTCACTATCGTGCATGCCCCACGCCACCCACCTGGCGGAGCACAAAACGCTGAAAAACCTCGCTACACCACCTGGAAGTTCACCCCGGGAAAAGGGCCTTGATTAACTTTTTCTAACAGCCATAAAGGGATGATAATCCTCTTTTAAAATTTTGATCAGC
>CALGIY010000272.1 GCA_937914965.1 uncultured Thermoanaerobacteraceae bacterium
GGGGACGGCAGTCTGGACACCGGGACAGTTCTGCTGCCCATCAAACACTCGCCAGCACTGCTTTCGACAACCCCTTTCGAAATAAACCATTAAGACAATAAAGCAAACCTGGTACCGTTAGGTACCAAAAACCCCAGTGACCAAGGGATCACTGGGGTGGTTCTACTGATTTTAAGAAGGCAGTTCTGGCGTCCAACTAGCAGTCAATAAAGCAATAAAGCAAACCTGGTACCGGTTACCCCTCTTTCATGGATAGGGAGATCCGCCCTCGTTCTACATCTACAGAAAGAACCCGGACTGTGACTACATCACCCACTGCAACCACATCGAGGGGATTTTTAACATAGCTGTCGCTGAGTTCGGAGATGTGCACCAGCCCATCATTTTTGACTCCGATATCTACAAAAGCGCCAAAATCCACCACATTGCGCACAACCCCGTTTAACTCCATTCCAGGTTTGATGTCTTCGATGCTGAGCACATCAGTCCGGAAGACAGGCTTAGGCAGTTCATCCCTCGGGTCCCTACCTGGACGCAGCAGGGCGTCGATGATGTCCCTCAGCGTGGGCACACCAGCACCGAGCTTTTCTGCAGTTTTCTCCACATCAAGGGCTGCTAACTTGCTGCGCAGGGCTTCCGTTCCGATTTCGTTCAAGTCTGCCTGGATCAGCTCCAGCAGTTGATAGGTCAGGTCGTAAGACTCCGGGTGAATTGGGGTAGCGTCCAGCGGATTCTCTCCATCACTGCTGATCCTCAGAAAACCGGCACACTGTTCAAAGGTCTTTGGACCGAGACGCGGCACAGCAGACAACTGCCGCCTGTTCTCAAAAACCCCAATTTCCTCTCGATAGCTGACAATATTATCCGCAACCTTAGCGTTGATTCCGGAAACATAGCTGAGCAAGGAGGCTGAAGCAGTATTCAGTTCCACTCCCACATGGTTGACTGCGGATTCCACCACTTTCGTCAGGCTTTCATCCAGGCGCTTGGGAGGCACATCATGCTGGTACTGTCCCACACCCACGGCCTTTGGTTCGATTTTGACCAGTTCCGCCAGCGGATCCTGCAGACGGCGGGCAATGGAAACAGCACTCCGCCGAGACACATCGAGGTCCGGGAATTCCTTAATGGCCAGTTTGGATGCGGAATAAACGCTTGCCCCGTCCTCACTTACGATTACATAAGCCAGCCCCGGCTTATTTATCTTCTGAATGAGATCAGCCACAAACTGCTCTGTTTCCCGAGAGGCCGTGCCATTTCCGATAGTAATTACATCAATCCCGTACTGCTCGATCAACCGGGTGAACACTTCCTCTGCCTCCCGGAGCTTCTGCTGCGGGGGTGTGGGGTAGACGACCCCTACCTCAAGCAGCTTTCCTGTCTGATCCACCACCGCCCACTTGCAGCCAGTCCTGTAAGCAGGGTCAACACCCAATACCATTTTTCCCCGAACAGGTGGCTGCAGCAGCAGGCTGCGGAGATTCTTGGAGAAAACTACAATGGCCTGCTCAGATGCCTGCTCGGTCAACTCCCCTCTGAGGTCACGCTCTACAGCTGGAGCGATCAGGCGCTTGTAGGAATCAGCTGCGGCATTTTTCACCAAATCCGTAGTGGCACTGTTTTCTTTGACAAAATTCTGGTTCAGCCAGGAAAGCACCGGTTCGGGTTCCACATCCACTGCCACTTGTAAAATTTCCTCACGCTCTCCCCGGTTAATGGCCAGCACACGGTGTGAAGGCACTTTGGAAACCGGCTCTTGAAATTGATAGTACATCTGATAAACAGACTCTTGTTCCGCATCCTTTGCCCGGCTAGCCAAATAGCCGTTCCGCCTGGTATGATCCCGCACCCAGCCACGCACCCTTGGGTCATCAGCGATATCTTCGGCAATAATATCCATAGCCCCCTGCAAAGCGTCCTCAGCAGTGGGCACTTCTTCCGACAAATACTTTGCCGCTTCGACATCGGGGGAGCCAGCGGCAGGAAAAGATAAAAGGTATTCCGCAAGAGGTGCCAGTCCCTTTTCCCGGGCCATACCACCCCTTGTTTTGCGCTTCGGCCGGTAAGGGCGGTAGAGGTCTTCGACCTCGGTCAATTTAACAGCGCTAGTGATCTGTTTTTGAAGCTCATCAGTAAGTTTCCCCTGTTCATCGATCAGGCGGATTACTTCATCCTTACGCTGTTCGAGGTTGCGATAAAAACCCACCTGCTCCTCGATTTGACGTATTTGAGTTTCATCCAATTCACCGGTCATTTCCTTCCGGTACCTGGCGATAAAAGGAACGGTATTCCCCGCATCAAGCAGTTCTACTGTATGCGACACGCTTTTCCGGGGAAGCTTCAGTTCCCCAGCTACGATCTGCACGATATCAATAATTGTCAATTCCTCCCCGTTTCAGTGTACAGTTTCCTTAATGCCTTCTCATTTTATCAAAATTCCCAATGGAAAGATAATCTACCCCCCTGTCCACCTGTGCATAGTAGAAAAACTAATGCGGAAAGATATAACAGATCAGACATAGGCTTCAAAAGGGGACAGTTGATTGGGATTTAAGGACTTGCTCAACTTTCTGCTGCGCAGGAAGAAAACCGCTGCAGACGGACACCGGGATGAGAAAAAACTCACTGAGGCCATGCTTCCCCGCGCCTTGGCGCAGAAGATGCGGCTGCTCAGGCCTTATATCGAGAAGAACAAAGATATCGTAGTGCGGCCCTTTTCTCTGCGGGGGGCTCCAGATATAAAGGCTGCCGCTGTCTTTATTGAGGGGGTCATTGATGGGAAAGTGCTCTCCGAAGATGTCCTCAAACCAATGATGCTCGACAGCACCGGGGAGAGGCTCAAAAAAGGGGGACTCCCCTATCTCATCGACCGCATTTACGAAACCGCACTCACAGTAGGGGGAGTACAGAAGCTTAGTACCTTTCCAGAAATGGTGCAGGGCATTTTCGACGGCTGCACTATCCTGATCTTTGATGGGCTTGCTGCTGTCCTGGCAGTCGATATCCAGGATGGAGAAAGACGGGCGGTTGAGGAACCTGCCACAGAAAGGGCGACCCGCGGCTCCCGGGAGGGCTTTGTGGAGAGCCTGGTGGTCAATATCGCTCTTGTCAGGCGCAGACTCCGGGATCCCAACCTGGTCGTGGAAAAAAAGATCATCGGCAAGAGGACCAGGACCGATGTCGCAGTACTTTACATCGAGGATATTGCTGCTCCCGAACTGGTCGACCAGCTTAATGAACGGTTGGAGAGAATCGATGTTGACGGGATTCTGGCCAGCGGCTATATAGAACAGCTTATTGAGGAGTACCCGTCATCCATCTTCCCTCAGCACTGGTCCACCGAGCGCCCGGACCGGGTAGTCGCCGAACTCCTGGAGGGCCGGATTGCCGTTATCACCGATGGAACTCCCACTACTTTAATTGCTCCCAGCCTCTTTGTCGAGTTCCTACAGGGGCCCGAAGACTACTATGAAAGAACCGTGGTCAGCTCCTTCAACAGAGCTTTCCGTTATCTCGCCTTTTTCCTCGCCATTTCCCTTCCTGCCATCTATATTGCCTTTCTTAGTTTTCAGCCGGAACTGCTCCCTTTCAACCTGATGCTCTCTCTGGCTGAGACCAGGAGACAGGTGCCTTTCCCGGTTGTTGTAGAGATGCTGCTGCAAGAGGTGATTATCCAGTTCATCTTTGAGTCTGGTGAGCGTTTGCCAGCTCCCCTCGGGCAGACGGTTGGTGTAGTGGGGGGGATTGTCCTCGGGCAAGCAGCAGTCACCGCCAATCTGGCTAGCCCGGCGGTGATTATCGTGATCGCCATCACCACCATCAGCACCTTTGCCCTGCCTACATATTCTATGGCCCTGGCGACCAGGGTGCTCCGCATTCCTCTCATCTTTTTAGCGGCCGCATTCGGCTCTTTTGGTCTTTCCCTGGGCTGGTTGTTGATCTTGACCCACCTGATAGAACTGGAAAGCTTAGGGGTACCCTATTTTGCTCCCCTGGGTCCTATGCGCTTCAGCGACCTGAAAGATACCTTTTACAGGACCTTCCTCTGGAAAATGGATAAAAGACCGGAATCCTACCCGGTGCAGGACAGAAAGCGCCAAAAGAGTACAGGCAAAAGGAGGCCGGGCCGTGCAAGATAAGCTCCGTTTCCAGATCACCAGCAAGCAGTTGATCTTTATCATAGTTGGCTCCCTCGTCGGTACAGGGTTTTTCATCCTACCGCGGGAGGCCAGTGCCGATGCCGGGCCCGATGCCTGGATCGCCGTTCTTTTAGGGGC
>CALGIY010000273.1 GCA_937914965.1 uncultured Thermoanaerobacteraceae bacterium
AATTATTGTTTGTTCAATTACAGGAATTTCGTTAGTGATGGCCAATCTTTACCCGCATCTTGATCAGGCGAAAGCTGCTGCGTTGACCAGCCGTTCCTTTGAGTATTTCATTCCAGGCGCAGGCGGTATCATCGTTACCGTGGGCTTGATTTTATTTGCGTACTCTACAGTTCTAGGCTGGTCCTACTACGGGGAGAAATGTTTTTACTATTTAACAGGCTTTAAAGGCATCAAGCCCTACAGGATCTTTTTCTGTTTTGTGGTCTTTTTTGGGGCAATTTCGCAGCTGGATTTGGTCTGGAATATTGCCGATACCTTTAATGGGGCGATGGCCATACCGAACTTGATCGCTTTGCTGGCCTTGTCAGGGGTTGTGGTGTCAGAGACAAAGGACTTTCAAAAAATCCGTGCCAGGGAAAAGGCCGGGAAGGTTTAAAAGAAATTGTTGTTGCAGCAGGAATTTGACTGCTGCTGGCGAATTTATCGGATAAGACTTTGATTTGGGAGATCAGAAAGGAGGGAAGTTTGTCTTGGCCGAGGAAAAGAAAAAATATAAATTTACATTTAAAATTCTCCAGGACCTTTGCATGGACTGCGCCAGCTGCTGGTATGTATGTACAAATGAAGGCGGCAGCGATTCTGTCAAGGTAGATTACAATGGAGGAGCCTTCTTTGCGATTGATGAGGATACCTGTATCAGGTGTGGACGCTGTTACAGAGCATGCCCGGTTGATGCTGTTGAGCGCATCAGGGCAGGTGAAGGGGCCTAATTTTTACAGGTTCTGTAATTTTAAATTCCCCATTTAACGATAATGGGGAATTTTTTCTTATCTGCTGTTGCTGTGTTATACTTGTAGCGAGGTGAAAGGAAATGGCCCTAACCTGTGGGATTATTGGATTACCGCTGGTTGGAAAAACAACTTTATTTAATCTTTTGACTCAAGGAGAGGAAGAAACATCTAATTATGCAGGGCGCACCAAAACAAATATACGTATCTCTCAGATACCGGATCAGCGCCTGGACTTCCTGGCGGATATTTATCACCCCAGGAAAGTAGTTCCGGCTACGCTGGAAGTCACCGATGTGCCTGGTTTGAACCGGGGAACAGGGGCAGCTTTCCTGGCTGCTGTTCGGGAAGTGGATGCTCTGATTCATGTTGTCCGGGCCTTTAACAGTGAAGCAGTTACCCATATTGATGGGAATATCAACCCGGTACGTGACCTGGAAAATGTTAATGCTGAACTGTATCTGGCGGATCTTGAGATGGTCGAAACCAGGCTTGAACGGATCGCCGCTGGCAAGAAAAATAAAGGAGAAACTCAGGTCGAGCAAGCAGCCCTAAAGCGCTGCCAAGAGGTGCTCAATGAGGGAAAACCGATCACTGAGGCTGGTCTGAGCGATGAAGAGTGGCAGGCTATTCGTTCACTTGGATTTTTGACGATCAAGCCTATGATCTTTGTGGTCAATATAGATGAAGATCAACTACATGAGGGACATTTTGATGGTGAAGAGGATGTTAATGCCTATGCCGGTGAAAAGGGGATACCGGTGTTAGCAATCTGCCTTGAATTAGAGGTAGAAATATCCCAATTAGACCCAGGGGAGAGAGAAGTGTTCCTGGAAGAAATGGGAATTACCCAACCCGGCATCGAAAGGGTTGCTCAAACCATCTATAGACACCTCGGGTTGATCTCTTTTCTGACTGTGGGTGAAGATGAGGTCAGAGCATGGACAATCAATGAAGGAATAAATGCTCGGGGAGCTGCAGGCAAGATCCATACTGATATAGAGCGAGGTTTTATCCGGGCTGAGGTTGTTAAATATGAGGACATGGAAAGACTGCGGGATATGAGCAGTGTCAAGGAAAAGGGGCTGGCCCGTCTGGAAGGAAAAGATTACATCGTACAGGATGGGGATATCATTAACTTCCGGTTCAATGTCTAATTCTATAATAACCTGGAACAGGTAGGAGAAAAGAAAGAATATGGTTTTAGGAATTGGTATTGATATCATCGAAATAGCGCGGGTAGAAAGTGCACTTGAAAAGCGCGGGAGCCTTCAAGAACGCTTATTTACACCACAAGAAATTGCATACTGCACCGCCCGGGGGCGGCCGGGAGAATCCCTGGCGGCCCGTTTTGCAGCTAAGGAGGCTGTTCGAAAGGCCTGCAGTGCAGCGATGCCGGGTATAGTTATCCCCTGGCTGGATATTGAGATTGTTATGGTAGACAGCCGCCCTACGGTTAACTTGCTGGGAAACACTGCCCCGAGTGCAAGAAAATGCGGGATCCAGGAACTGCTTGTTACCATGAGCCACAGCAGGGAGTATGCCTGTGCCTCAGTTCTGGTTCTGGGAGAAAAACTGGAATCCTGTTAACTATTAGAAGAGGTGGTTTTTAATGCGGCTTGTGAAAGCAGCGGAGATGCGGGAAATGGATCTCGAGGCAACAAATCGCTATAGTATTCCTGGTTTAATTTTGATGGAAAACGCGGGGCTGAGCATTGTACAGGTAATTATCGATCGTTTTTTTAAGAATAGGGTGCAGGGGAAAAAGGTTTTCATTATTGCAGGCCCTGGGAACAACGGCGGTGACGGTTTTGTGGTCGGGCGGCACCTGTTTAATAGGGGTGTTGATGTGGAGTTCCTGATTACTACTGTACCTGAGTATTACCGCGGTGATGCCGCTGTTAATTTTAAGATCATTCACGATATGGGACTGCCCTGCCAGGTTCTAAATCCTGATAATATCCAAGACCTCAGTGCGGTTATGAAGAAATCTGATCTAATTGTGGATGCTCTTTTTGGAACAGGTTTCAAGGGGGTTGCCAAAGAACCCCTTGCTTCATTAATAAAGGTTGTAAATGAGTCGGGAAAACCGGTGCTGGCGGTGGATATACCATCTGGTTTAGAGGCGGACACCGGGCAAGCTGCTGGGGAATGTATCTATGCCTCTGTTACAGTGACCATGGGTATGTCCAAGATTGGACTTCACCTTGAACCCGGCGTTCAGTACGCTGGAGATGTCGTTGTCGGGGATATTTCCTTCCCTCCGGAACTGAAAAGCGAAAATAACGGAGATTACTACCTGATTGATGAGCAGATGGTGAAAAAGGCTCTACCAGAGCGCCGGCCCACCAATCATAAGGGTGATTTCGGACATGTTGCGGTGGTCGGAGGGACCCGGGGCTATACGGGCGCTGCTGCCCTGGCAAGCAATGCTGCCTTGCGCGGTGGGGCTGGGCTGGTGACAGCAGTAGTACCGGATCAACTTTACCCGGTTGCGGCAGCAAAACTCACAGAAGCCATGACCTATCCGGCGCCGGGGAGTGCAGGGGGAGGATTCTCCCGTTCGGCATATGAGTTTATCAAACAGGTTTTAGAGAGAGCATCTGTCTTTGCTGTGGGGCCGGGATTTGGGCAGGAAGAGGAAACAGCGATATTTTTAGAGGATCTTTTGATAAAAACAAATCGCCCGTTGGTTCTGGATGCAGATGCCCTCAATATTCTTGCTGGTAGGAGGCACCTCCTGGCAGGGGCTGACCTTTCTGACCAGAGAACACGCTGGGTGCTTACCCCTCACCCAGGTGAAATGGCCCGACTTCTCGGGACGAGTATCTCTGAAATCCAGGCGGATCGCCTTGGTGTTGCAGCGAGGGCGAGTAGGGAGTGGGGTACGGTTGTAGTGCTTAAAGGGGCACGCACAGTTATTGCCAGTCCTGAGGGGCCGTTATTTATCAATCCTACCGGAAATCCTGGCCTAGCAACAGGCGGGACAGGAGATGTCTTGACAGGATTGATTGCATCCTTGCTGGCTCAGGGGCTTGTTCCCATGTGGGCTGCGGTATGTGGTGTCTTTATTCATGGACTGGCGGCGGACCAGATTGCACTGAAGAAAGGGATGGCCGGGATGATCGCTGGAGATCTTCTGGATGAAATACCAGTTGTTCTTAGAAGCCTTGCAGCTATAGAGAAACGGGGGCGCAAGGAGAATGAAGCGACCAGTTTGGGCTGAGATCGATCTTGGGGCTTTGAGCAGTAATGTCCGGGAGATGTGTCGGGTTACGGACCCGAGTGCCCAGCTGATGGCTGTTGTTAAAGCGAATGGATATGGGCACGGGGTAGAACCTGTTTCTAGGGTGGCTCTCCAAAGCGGGGCTTCTTGGTTGGGGGTGGCTCTCCTGCAGGAGGCCATCTTACTGCGGGAAAAAGGAATTACTGCCCCGATATTGATTCTGGGTTATACACCAGCACAGGATGCGGCTGATGTCATTAAAAACGACATCAGCCAGACGATTTTTACCTGGGAAGATGCTCTTGCTTTTGCCACAGCGGCCCATCACCTGGGGAAGAAAGCCAGGGTGCATTTAAAGATTGATACCGGTATGGGGCGCTTGGGGTTTTACCCGGATCAGGAAACATTAGAGATGATCTACCGCCTGGCACACATGCCAGGGCTAGAGGTTGAGGGGATCTTTACCCATTTTGCCACAGCTGATGATGTAGATAAAGAATTTACGCAAGAGCAGTTCGCCAAATTTCAGCAGTTCCTCAAGCAGTTGGCTGCACGCCATATTTTTATCAGATGGCGGCACTGTGCCAATTCTGCTGCGGTGCTAGACTTGCCTTATACCCACCTGGATCTGGTGCGGCCGGGGATCGCCCTTTACGGGCTTTATCCTTCGCACCATGTACACCATGATTTGATAAAACTGAAACCGGTGATGACCCTAAAGGCCCGTGTGGCTTTTGTGAAGGAAGTTCCCGCGGGATGCAGTATCAGCTACGGTCGAACCTATTTCACTCAGGAGAACAGACGTGTTGCTACAGTTCCCTTGGGATATGGTGACGGCTACAGCAGGCTGCTTTCTAACAAAGGAGAGGTACTAATCCGGGGGAAGCGAGCCCCGTTGCTGGGTCGGGTTTGTATGGACCAGTTGATGGTAGATGCCAGTAATATTCCGAATGTGCGGCAGGGGGATGAGGTTGTCTTGATGGGCAGGCAGGGTAGTGAAGAGATCACCGCAGACAAGATTGCTGATCAAATCGGCACGATTAACT
>CALGIY010000274.1 GCA_937914965.1 uncultured Thermoanaerobacteraceae bacterium
TGCCGCTGCTGGGGCCACACTCGCCACGCTGGCCGGCAAAAGCATTTAACCCTTTTCAGAATTTTATAGGCCAGCTTGATAAGAATTTTCAATGTAAGGAAGTGAATGTCGAGTTCTCCTGTGGGGACTGCTGCAAGAAAGCTGTCGGGGGAATCTTAACACTCATTGGGCGAGATTTCATTGAATTAACATCTGATGATTCTTTTGATGTATTAACTTTTATACCAGGAGTAAAAGAACCATTTAAAGAAAGGGTCCGGGTTATTATCATACCTCTGGATCGGGTATGTAGTGTAGAAAGACCGGCCAAAAAACATGGAGATTGTCACGAAGGTCCTTGTTAATCTCTATACCAGATAAACCGATGAGCCCACGGGAAACTACGTGGGCTCTCAATTTAGTGGACACCGGTGGACACCGGGACGGTTCTGCTGTCCAATGTCCAAGACAAAAACATCGTTCGTTATTTTGATCGTTGAAGCAGCGCTTATTTCAGGGTCGCTGAACTCCAACGAGAAAACTCAATAAAGCAATAAAGCAAACCAGGTACCGTTTAAGGGTTACAACATGTGGTTGCCGTTGATCACCAGTCCGAAGCGGCAGTTCAGGAAGTTAGCTGCTCTCCGGCAGAGGAGCATTTTAGTCATGAAGATCTCAAAATACTCCATCACCGAACAGATGGAAGTGTCGATCTTCAGGTGCATCACGATCTCCCGTGTCTCCGGTTCAGCAGCAAGATATGATTCCCGGGCAGCGTAGTTGACTCGGTCTCGGGTGGTGAAGGTAGCCTCATCTTCTTTTCGCACTCTGGTGTAATGGACATTGGATTTATCCGCCAGAATAACAGCCGCTGCTACATTGCTCACAGCGATTCCTGACCTTTCCTCGTGGTTGCCGATGGCGGCAATCACAATAGCGATCTCCTCTGCGGGCATGCCCATGCGCATCAGCAGGTGAAAAGCAATCAGAGCACCGCTCCGCCCATGTTCATACCTGTTGACCACATTGCCGATATCATGCATATATCCGGCGATAGCTGCCAGTTCTGCCTCACGCTCTTCATAGCCGAGCACTTTCAGAGTGCGGTAACTGAGATTGGCCACATGGTGAGCATGCTCCTCATCATGGGTAATAGCCAGCATTGTCGCCAGGTACTCATGAACCTTTTTCATGAGTACCTCCACTTCCGGGTTGTGCTGGACATCCTCAAGCCGGATCATAACTTCTCAACCCCTTTTCAAAGCACGGTGAGCTATGTCCCGGCGATACTGCATCCCTTCAAAATGGATTTTTTCCACTCCGGCATATGCGCGCCGCACCGCTTCTTCCACACCAACACCAAATCCTGTAATCCCGAGTACCCTACCCCCACTGGTTACCAACTGCTCACCTGCTAGTACTGTTCCAGCGTGGAAGGCTAGAACATCTGAGGGTAATTCATCTAACCCTGTAATTACCTTTCCCTTTTCATAGGAACCAGGATAACCACCTGATGCCAGAACCACACAAACAGCAGCTCTGGAATCCCACTCTAATTGCACCTCATCCAGGCGCTCATCCACAACTGCCTCCATCACTTCAATCAGGTCAGTTTTAAGGCGCGGGATCACTACTTGTGTTTCAGGGTCACCAAAGCGGCAGTTGAACTCCAGCACATAAGGGCCCTTCTTGGTGATCATCAACCCCGCATAGATTACCCCTTGATATTTAATACCTTCACTGGCCAGGCCGCGGATCACCGGCTCCAGAACATCCTTACAGGCCATGTCATGCAGTTCACTTGTATAAATAGGAGGAGGTGAGTAGGCACCCATACCACCTGTGTTAGGTCCTTCATCTCCGTCAAAGATGCGCTTATGGTCCTGGGAGGCTACCAGAGGCAGAATCGTCTTCCCATCGGTGAAGGCAAGCACACTAACTTCCTCGCCCTCCAGGAGTTCCTCCACCACCACCGACTTTCCGGCCTCTCCGAAAGCCCTTTCCTCCATAACCAGTTGTACGGCCTCTTCTGCCTCCGCTGTATTTGCGGCAATGATTACCCCTTTTCCGGCCGCCAGGCCATCAGCTTTGATCACACAGGGGCCGCCAAGTTCCCTTACAAAGCTGCGAGCGTCAGCGGGATCCTGGAAAACCTTAAAAGCAGCGGTGGAAACTCCGTATTTGGCCATCACTTCTTTGGAAAAGACCTTGCTCCCTTCGAGCAAAGCAGCCTTGCCCCGGGGTCCGAAAAGCTTGAGACCTCTAGAAGCAAATAGATCCCCGATGCCCGCTACAAGTGAGACTTCAGGTCCTACTACAGTCAAATCGATCTTTTCGGCTGTTGCAAAATCAGCCAAACCCTGGATATTATCAGCAGTTAGAGGAATACACTCAGCATCCTGAGCTATTCCCCCATTACCGGGAGCGCAGTAGATCTTATCCACCCGTGGGCTCTGCTTCAGCTTCCAGATCAAGGTGTGCTCTCGACCTCCACCGCCCACAACCAGAACCTTCATTTTATTTCCTCCTAATACCGCAGTTTATCATCCAGTATCCCAGGCAAAGGGGATACACTCTACTAGATTAGTGTTTGAAATGGCGCCTTCCTGTAAAGACCATCGCTATTCCTGCTGCATCGGCAGCTGCGATGACCTCCTCATCACGGATGGAACCTCCGGGCTGGATCACAGCGGTGATACCATTCTTGGCTGCGTGTTCAATAGAATCAGCGAAGGGGAAGAAACCATCAGATGCCATCACAGCACCCTTGGTCAGCTCTCCCGCCTTAGCTACAGCGATCTTAGCTGATGCTACACGGCTCACCTGACCGCCACCAATACCTATTGTCTGTCTTCCTTTAGCTAAAACGATTGCATTAGAAAAAACATGCTTCGCCACGATCCAGGAAAAGAGCAGATCATCCCACTCAGCTTCAGATGGTGACCTTTTAGTAGCCACTTTAATATTCTGCCGCCAATTGCTTAAATCACCTAAGCGATCAGACTCTTGTAGTAAAAACCCGCCGCTCACCCGTTTTACATTCATTTCATCCCGGAAAGCGGCGAAATCTCCGGTAGAAAGAACTCGCAAGTTTTTCTTGCCCCTTAGAGTTGCCAATGCCTCTTCAGTATAATCGGGAGCAATAACCGCCTCCAGAAATGTTTCTGTCATGGCAGCTGCGGTTTCTTGATCGACAGTGCGGTTCAGACCCACTACCCCACCATAAGCAGCAAGCGAATCCGCCTCATAGGCACGCCGGTAAGCATCTACCAACCTAGCATCACAGGACACCCCGGATGGAGTGTTGTGTTTGATCACAACCGCAGCAGTTCCTTCAAATTCTGCAACAGTAGATAAGGCTGCATGAACATCCAGAATATTGTTGAAAGATAGTTCTTTCCCATTGAACTGCTTGGCTCCGGCTACACCATAAGGTTTTACAGACTCATCCCGATAAAATGCTGCATCCTGGTGCGGGTTTTCCCCGTAACGCAGGTCGCTGATTTTAACCAGGGGTACTAGCTTCTTTGTGGGAAATTTTTCTTGAGTTGGGGGTACCAGTTCCCTCTCTTGAACCGCCGCCATGGAAAGGTAGTTGGCGATAGCCGCATCATACTGTGCTGTATGCGAGAAGGCCTCCTGGGCCAGTTCTAATCTGGTGGAGAGGCTGATTTTACCCTGTTCCCGGAGTTCCTCTATCACCTGGTTATAACGGTTAGGATTGACAACAACTGCTAGCCTGGGAAAATTCTTTGCGGCAGCTCGCAACATCGATGGACCACCGATATCGATCTTTTCCAGGGCTTCTTTAACTTGCACACCAGGTTTAGAGATGGTCTCTTGAAAAGGATAAAGGTTGACAACAACCAGGCTGAACGGCTTAATGCCCAACTGTTCCAGCTGTGCCTGATCCTCGGGAAGATCCCGGGCCAGAATACCCCCATGAATTTTAGGGTGCAGGGTTTTGACACGGCCACCCAGAATCTCAGGAAAGCCAGTTACCTGCTCCACGCGCTCTACTCCTATACCTGCATCCTCCAGTGCCTGTGCTGTCCCCCCTGTTGAAACCAGATGATACCCTAATTCTTGAAGAGAACGTCCAAATTCAATCAGACCTTGTTTGTCCGATACACTGATTAGTGCCCTTTTCATATCTTGCTTCATACTTGATTCAGTCACTGCAGGAAACCTCCTTATTGATATCCTTGATTTTCAGCCACTCCAAGACAGAGTCCCGCGGCTGCCGTGGTATTCTTCTCTCCCAATTAATAACAACCCGTCTCCCCTGAATATTCAATCTTCCCTCTGCCAGAAGCTGCAGGGCAGCAGGGTAGGTCAGGTGCTCCTTGATCAGGATGCGCTGGGAGAGGGTTTCTGGTGTATCATCCTGGTAGACAGGTACTACTGACTGCAGAATGATCGGACCGGTGTCCATCCCGGCATCTACAAAATGCACAGTGCAACCGCTGTAGTGCACTCCATAATCCAGGGCCTGCTTCTGCACATCCAACCCGGGAAATGACGGCAGGAGAGCGGGATGGATGTTGACAACACGTCCAGGAAAGGCATCTAGAAAAGAGTGGCTCAATACTCTCATAAACCCCGCCAATGCAATGTAATCCGGTTGGAAACCGGCAACTTCACGGGCAAGGGCAGCATCATACTCTACGCGGTTGGAATATCTGCCTGGGTCTACAAATACAGCAGGAATGCCCCGTTCCTTGGCCCTCTGAAAGGCATATGGAGCAGATTTGTCACTGAAAACTCCTGCCACCTGCATCTGAAGAGACCCCATATCAACAGCGTCAAAAATCGCCTGCAGGTTCGTCCCTCGCCCTGAAACCAGGACGGCAAGGCGCTGCTCTTTCATTGACATTCTCCCTCTCACCACTTCCAAATAATAAAATACAACTAAATCTTGATAGTAAGTTGTATTGGCCGTTGGTCTCGTTGACCCACCACTATTAAGCTCCCGACAAAATAAAGACAGCCGGATAACTTGCGGTCACCGGCTTATCTATAACTAACACCAGATCCTTCTTTGATCTTCCCTATTACAAAAGCCTTTTCCCCAAGTTCTTGTAGAGCTTCCAATACCTTATCAGCAGTTTCTTTCTCTACCACAAGAACTAAACCAATACCCATATTGAAAACTCGGTACATCTCATCCATGTCTACACTGCCCATCCGCTGCAAGAAATGAAAAATAGGTAGAACCGGCCACTCCTTGCGGTAGATCTCAACCCCCAAACCTTGAGGAATCACCCGGGGAATGTTCTCGGTCATCCCACCCCCGGTGATATGGGCAGCACCTTTGATCGTAAGGTGCCCCAGTCGTTCCCGGAGAGCAAGAACGGGCTTGACATAGATCCTGGTCGGGGTTAAAAGTTCTTCTCCGATGGTGCGCCCGGTCTCGGGAAATGTATCATCAGCAGAAAGCCCACACTGCTTGAAGAGAATATGACGCACCAGGGAAAATCCGTTGCTGTGCAGCCCTGAGGAAGGAAGACCGATTACCAAATCCCCTACAGAGATCCGTTTTCCATCCCAGATCTCATCCCGGTTGACGGCGCCAACAGCAAAACCAGCCAGGTCATATTCCCCTACCGGGTAAAAATCCGGCATTTCTGCAGTTTCTCCCCCAGTGAGGGCGCATCCTGCATCCCGGCACCCGGCAGCAACTCCACTCACTACTTCTTTTACCTGTACTGGATCAACCTTCCCACAGGCTAGGTAATCCAAGAAAAACAGGGGTTCTGCCCCGGTTACTAGAATATCATTCACACACATCGCCACCAGGTCGATCCCCACCGTATCGTGCTTTCCTACCATCTGAGCGATTTTCAGTTTGGTCCCCACACCATCAGTACCAGAAACAAGAACCGGTTGATGGT
>CALGIY010000275.1 GCA_937914965.1 uncultured Thermoanaerobacteraceae bacterium
CCGATGCTCATCTTTTCGATACTTTTGTCAGCTAATCCGTCAAACCCTTTTAGCTCAATGCCTTCTTTGGCAACCAACACCAGTTCGTTGCCCAGCAGATCGCCGCGGGAGTCCTTGTCGATCATGTCTTTCTCTTCTAAAGCGTCCATCTGTTTGACACCTGCCGAGATAAAGAGGTCAGCCGGGGCTCCCTCCTCGATCTGCTTCTGCAGGGTCCCTGATGCGCCGAAGTTGTAAGTGATGGTTACATTGGAGTGTTTATCCTGGTACATGTCTTTTAGTTCAGTGGCTGCATCACTCAGGCTCTTGGCTGCTGAAATTGTCAGTTCGACCGGTTCTGTCTTTGCTGCGGGTTCTTTGCTGTCGCTGCACCCCATTAAGGCTGCTGTCATGAAGACCGCAGCAAACAGCAGGCAAAAAAGTTTCTTTTTCATGAATAATTCTCCTTTCCTTTTATAGAGCTTATTTTTATTATACTGCTCCAGGCGCGGCTGTCATCTACCAAAAACATATTACAGGGTAGTGACATCTTTCACAATACACATCACCGCACCTAAGAACAGCTGATCTTCATCAAGCACTGCAGCAGAACTAAATTGAACGCCTGGCCCGGCACGCGAGCAGGGCCAGGCGCAAAGATCTATCTCTGTGTACAGGACCAATCTTTAGTTCATCATATCTTCTCTACTTTTACTGCACAGACTTTATATTCCCCGGTCTTGGTGATGGGGTCCACCGCATCACTGGTCAAGACATTGGTGGGGCTTTCTGAATAGTGGAACGACATCCAAATGATGCCAGGTGGCACCCGGTCGGTCACTTCAACCTTGGTTGTAACTTTGCCTCGCCTGGATGTTACTTTCACCTGGTCTTCTGTTTCTAATCCAAGGCGAGAGGCATCATCGGGGTTGACCTCCGCGTGTTCCTCATTCCACATGCTCTGGATCCCCGCTGAATACGGAGTTGTCACATTATAGTGGAACAGGATCCTGCCGGTGGAAAGCAGGAAGGGAAATTCCTCACAAGGCATCTCTGCAGGGGGTATATGATCGATCCCCTGGAAGAGCCCCTTGCCCCTGGTAAAGGAGGCGCCGTGCAGGTATGGAGTCCCTGGGTGATCTGGAGTTGGGCAGGGCCACTGGAGCCCCTTCTCATCGATGCGTGCAAAACTGATTCCTGCATAAGATGGGGTAAGTGATGCCATTTCATCGAAGATCTCTTCGGCTGAATTGTAGTTCATGGCGTACCCCATCCGGGTACTCATAGCCATAATCGTCTGCCAGTTGGTGCGCCCAGGAAGTGCATCGATGGCTTTTCGGACACGCTGAACACGCCGCTCTGTGTTGGTGAAGGTGCCATCGGTTTCTGCAAAACTCGCTGCCGGAAGCACCACATCCGCATACTCAGCGGTTTCGGTCAGGAAGAGTTCTTGCACTACCAGGAACTCTAGATTTTCCAAACCAGACTTAATGTGATTGGCGTTAGGATCGGTCAGAACGGGGTTTTCTCCCAGGATATACATGGCTTTGAGTTCTCCAGAGTTGGCTTTATCGAACATCTCAGGAATCATCAACCCGACTTCACCTGGCATGGAGCCCCCCCAGGCCTTCTCAAACTTCTCTCGCACAGCTGCATCGGTGACCTTTTGGTAGCCAGGGAAGACATTAGGCAGTGCCCCCATATCGCAGGCACCTTGGACATTGTTCTGCCCACGCAAGGGGTTGACACCGGTGCTTTCGCGTCCGATGTGCCCGGTCAGCATGGCCAGGTTGGCGGTGCTCATCACATTATTGGTTCCACAGATGTGTTCGGTGATCCCCAGGGTATAGAACAACCCTGCTTTGTCAGTTTGAGCATAAAGGCGAGCTACAGCATAAATGTCTTCTACTGGTACCCCGGATAGTTCAGAGGCATATTCAGGTGTGTACTTCTCTACAGTTTCCTTAAGGGCCTCAAAGTTTTCGGTGCGTTCTTCGACAAATTTCTTGTCGTAGAGGTTTTCCTTGATGATGATGTGCATGATGCTGTTTAAGAGTGGAATGTCTGTACCAGGATTGAGCTGGAGCCAGTAATCAGCTTCTTCTGCGAGTTCGGTCCGCCGTGGGTCAACAACAATCAGTTTTGCACCAGCTCTCTTTGCCTGTTTCATTTTGTAACCAATGATGGGATGTGCTTCGGTAGTGTTTGTTCCAATTAGTAATAAAAGTTCGGCCCCAAGAATTTCATTAATCGAGTTGGTCATCGCGCCGCTGCCAAATGATGTGGCCAGACCGGCCACTGTGGGCGCGTGTCATGTACGGGCACAGTGGTCAACATTGTTTGTGCCCATCACCGTCCTTGTAAACTTCTGCACCAGGTAGTTTTCTTCATTAGTACACCTGGCAGAACTTAAAGCAGCAAAAGATTTTCCCCCATACTTTTCTTTAATTTCCCCCAAATTAGCAGCGATGGTATCAAAGGCCTCATCCCAGGAGACTGGTACAAATTCCCCGTTTTTTTTGACGAGGGGTGTTGTCAGACGCTTATCGCTGTGTACAAAATCCCAACCAAAGCGGCCCTTGATGCAGAGCTGCTTCCCGTTGACAGGGCTGTCCGGGTTCGAAGTTACACCAGCGATCTTGCCGTCCTTCACCATCAAGTCGAAGTTGCATCCTGTACCACAGAAGGGGCACGTGGTCGTAACTTTGTTGTACTCCCATCTCCGGCCCTTGCCGTACATCTGCTTTTCGGTAAGAGCCCCAGTAGGGCAGACCGAAACACAGTTACCGCAGTAAACACAGTCCGATTCGATTAAAGGAGTATCCCCGAATGGACCCACTTTGGTATTGAAGCCGCGGTAAGAAAAGTCAATGATATCTTTGCAGGTCATTTCGGCACATGCTCTGATGCACCGCCCACAGAGGATGCACTTGTTGAGATCACGGACGATGAAGGGGTTGCTCTCTTCCAGTTCATAGTCATGTTTTGCGGCATCGATAAAGGGGCTTTCTTTGACACCATATTGGTAGCAGTAGTCTGCCAGCATGCAGTCCCCTAGTTTTTCACAGGAGAGACAGTCCAACGGATGATTGGCGATCAGCAGTTCTAAAATAGTTTTGCGTGCCTCCATAATTTGGGGTGTATCGGTGCGCACTACCATACCGTCAGTCACCATGGTAACACAGGATGCTGGGAGGTTGCGCATTCCCTCAACTTCTACAACACAAAGACGGCATGCTCCAACAGGTGTAAGATCCGGATCATGGCACAAGGCGGGGATGTTGATCCCAATGGAACGGGCGGCGTCCAACACCGATGTGCCTTCCGGAACCTGCACCGTCAGACCGTCAATAGTGACGGTGACGAGAGCCACTTATCTCACACTCCTTTTCCCCTTTGTTTCTCTTTTTTATAAGTGGTTACAAACGCACAATTGCATCCTTCTTGCATAACTCGATGCAGCTGCCACACTTGATGCACTTTTCGGGGTCTATCTTATGCGGCTCTTTCTTTTCCCCAGCAATCGCTCCTGCCGGACATGATTTTGCACAGCGCCCACAACCGATACACTTCTCTTCATCTATTGTGTATACCAGTAGGGCTGAGCACGCATGGGCAGGGCATCGCTTTTCAAAAATATGCGCTTCATACTCATCACGGAAATAACGCAGTGTGGAAAGTACCGGGTTGGGAGCAGTATTCCCTAAACCACAGAGTGCTGTTGATTTAATCACTCTTCCCAACCGTTCTAAAGTGTCGATATCTTCCGGTACGCCCTCACCGTCGCAGATCCTGGTCAGGATCTCCAGCATTCTCTTCGTTCCTTCTCGGCAGGGAGTACACTTACCACAGGACTCGGACTGAGTAAAATTGAGGAAGAACCGGGCCAGGTCCACCATACAGGTGGTCTCGTCCATCACAACTAAACCGCCGGATCCCATCATAGCTCCTGCCTGAATTAGAGACTCATAGTCAACAGATGTGTCTGCAAGTCTGGCAGGAATACACCCTCCAGAAGGCCCACCAATCTGAACTCCTTTATACTCTTTGCCCCCAACTATACCGCCGCCGATTTCAAAGATGATATCTCGGATGCTGAT
>CALGIY010000276.1 GCA_937914965.1 uncultured Thermoanaerobacteraceae bacterium
GGACTTCTTTGGCCTCTTTATAAGTTACATCCATCCGGTTACGGATCTGTTCCACCTTTTCCAGCACTGTGGCGCCTGTCTCCTCCATATGAGGTCACCTGCCTTTTATAAATAATGTCCCTCTCCCTACCAGTTTTTATGCCCGTTCCTGCCATCCTCACCCCGAAAAGAATCCAACATATACCGGGAACGGGGCTTAACTTCCCCGTGGTAGGCTAAAAAGCCCTGTAGTAAACTGGACAGTTCCCGCAGGACACGCGGGTTGAGTTTAGCTTTTATGGCCTGCTCTAAAGGGGACCTCAGGAAATAACCCAAGGCCCCTAAAGTAGCCGGGGAAAGAGACATGACCCCCCTACACTGTTTTGCACAGGAAGGACAGAGCACACCTCCCCTTTCAATGCTGAACCAAGCCCGCTGAGTATCCCCTGTCGGGGCAAGCGGGTGATCTCCCAGCACACATCTAGATAAACTCGGCCGGTAGCCGAGAGTGTCTAATAATTTCAGTTCAAAGACGCGGGCCAAGAGTTCCGGGTCCCCCTGTTCCAGCGCCCTGAGAGCTGAGAGCAAGAGATAAAACACTCTTGGCTGGGGTTCTCTCTCCGGGGTAAGGCGTTCTACCAGTTCAGCACAGTAGCTTGCCGTGGTAAAGCGTTCCAAATCCTGCTCCAGGTAGGAGAATTCCTTCTCAGCCTCTCCCTGAGAGATGGTATCCAGGCTTCTCCCGGTATAGAGCACAAGGCGGGTGTGGCTGAAAAGCTGCACAGATCCGCGCAAACGACTGGTGGTCTTGCGCACCCCCTTGGCAATAGCTGAAACCTTCCCAGATTCCTTGGTAAAAAGGACGAGAATCCGGTCCGCCTCCCTGTAGATCCTGCTCCGCAGGACAACGGCTTCTGCCTTATAGATCCCCATAAAAAAACCTCCCCTAATATTATAATGGGAAGGGAGGAAATTGTCCCGCACTACCAATAAGTTAATGGTGCCAGGCACTGTTATATACTCTATCTCTTTTGCTGCTTCCGTGCTCACGAATATGCTGTTCTATCTAAAGATCCTACACTTCCACGCCGAGTTCTTCCCGATTTATTCGTTCCACTTCCTCCCGATAAGTGCATTTATTCTTTTTCGAACAATAAGTACACGAGGGGAAGCCTTTTTGCACCTTCACAGGGTCGCCAATCCCAAAAACCGCAGTGGCTGACTTAACCGGAATCATCAGAAAACTATCTGCCAGGGTCACTCCTATCTTTTCAAAGGATACGAGTTTGTAGACAATAGTCTGCTCCTGGATATTCCAATCTAGCTGCCCGGGTTCCATTTGAACAGTGGCTCCACAACTGGAATATTGTTCCCTAATCTGCCTGTACATCATTTTCCCGAGGAGGACCACTGCGGCGTTAGCGTAAACATCCAGCAGATAGGAAGTCAAGAAATTACCCTGCTCTGAAAGGTAACGGACCTTCTCTTCGAGAACAGGGCCTATTGTTCGAGCCATAACTACAATCCGGTCAGTACCATGCAGCAGCTTAGCGAGATGTTCGCTCTTGAATGAAAGACCGTTCTCCAGCTCTACATTCTCTCCTTGAATGCCCTTGACGGAAAAAATATCATAAATGGTACATGGTTCAAGCAATTTCTTGCCTAAATCGATTACTTCTAAACATTCTCCGAGCATCTTTTGCCCTTTCCTGCTGCCGCCCATTCTCTTAATTAGCATGTCTGCTGTTACATTAATATCCCAGTCTGTTCTGATCTCCAAGATAAATCCTCCCTCATAAAAATGTCTTTGAACAACTATTCTTGCTGTGTCTCCTCTCCAGCGATACAAAAGCAGGACACTCCTCTATTAATGTCGAAAGTTTATTAAAAATAGCCAGAAGTTAAGAAGGTGAACCTATGGATCTAAGCCGACACCATATTATACAAAAAATTATTAACGCAATCATGGAAGGAGAAGCAAACGACGTATTAAATTTAATCGAACTTGGATTAAAAAAAAGTATGAGTGTCGAAGAACTACTTGAAGAGGCGCTGATTCCAGCAACAAAACAGCTGTCTGATATCTACCAGGGAGCAAATTTTAATATACCTGATGTACTCCTGTCTTCCCGTGCTATCAAAGCAGGAACCTACGCCTTGAAACCCCTCTTTCCTAAAAAATTTACCCCTAATAAGATTGTGATTGGTACTGTAGAAGGAGATATCCACGATATCGGAAAAAATCTGATCACCATGTTCTTGGAATTTTCAGGATTCGAAGTAATCGATCTTGGTGTCAATATCACCCCCATCCAGTTCATGCAAGCGGTGAAGAGCTATAATCCAGATATTCTGGCTATGTCAGCAATCCTTACGACAACAATGGGATTCATGTCTGAAACAATCAATATTCTCATTCAGCACCAACTGCGAGATCAAGTAAAAATTCTGGTTGGAGGCGGCCCCGTTACCAAAGAGTTCGCCGCATCCATCGGTGCAGACGGTTGTGCAGATAACCCCAAGGATACCGTTAAAATAGCGCAGCAGTTAATTGGCAAAAACAATTCTTTCACTCCCAAGTATCCTTAGAGAAAATACTGCTTCTGTATTCATGAGGACTTACCCCAACTTCTTTTTTAAATAACTTGGAAAAATAACTACGGCTGTTGTAACCCACTTTTTCCGCAATTTCCTCTGTGGTTTGTTCCGACTGCCGGAGAAACCTTTTGGCATGCTCAATCCTTACATTCTTTACAAACTCCATCACTGTGCATTTCTTTTTCTTATTAAATAAACGGTTGAGATAGGCGGAGCTCACGAAACTAGCCTGTGCGACTTTCTCCAATGACACCTCCGCTGAACTGTAATTGTTTTGGATATAATCAACCGCCTTGCTG
>CALGIY010000277.1 GCA_937914965.1 uncultured Thermoanaerobacteraceae bacterium
GGGTAAGCTACTATCTTATCTGTTACCTTATTATAATAAGCATCAACTGTAGCCGATACAAAGGGAACAAGTGCGCAGATGCTCCGACTATAGGTCAGCCCCATATTGTATTGACGAGCCTTTTCTGGCTTTAGATCGAGATTCCCCACTTCGGTATAATATAAATCGTTGAAGCTCGGCAATCGGAATATGTCTTTATAGAAGAAACGTATTCTGAAATCTTCCTTCTCGAAGGGTTTGAAGGTGGCACTCACAAACGGAGACAGTTTGCGATGGTTTCCTGCACTGCCTCCCTCTCTGACATGCTCATTGATTACGGTTGTAAGTGCAGATGCAGAGAGAGTAACCCACTCGTTGACGTACTTTCCTGCCACAGCTGTCAGCCATGAATAGCGTGTGGGAGAGGAGAAATCTTTCAGATTAGCATTCATCGTATTGATGCTTCCGTCACTCGACAATGAGAATGAAAGTTGGTTCAATACTCGATACAAAGCGGTAGCCGACAAATAGTATTCTTGCTGATAATAGGTATTATTTGTTTTTCCGGCAGAATTTGGCACATCTTTGTCGAGATAGCGTTGATAGCTCCAATTCCATTTTGTTGCAGTCTGAAATACCCATTTGTGACTGAATTCCTTTTTGTAAAGGCTCTGAATAAATGCATTCTTGTCCCACAAGTGTTGTTCCGAATGGTCATTATATAAGGTGGTCGCTTTGGGCAATCCGCGAGACGATTGGTAATAATAAGCCTTCAAGCGCCACTGTTCCTTATCCGAAAAATTTCCATACAGTGCGCGGCTACCAAATGCTGGAGCAGAAGAAAAAGACGCTTACCCCGGCGATGGAGGACTACCTGGAGATGATCTACCGGGCAAGCTTGAAGGACGGGTATATCCGCATTACCACCCTCTCCAAACTTCTCAATGTGCGGGCACCGTCAACAACTAAAATGGTCCAGAAGCTCACCGCGCTGGGGCTGCTCCACTACAAAAAGTACGGGATCGTCTTCCTCACCGAGAGCGGAAGAGAGATAGGTAGTTTTCTCTTGGAAAGGCATAATACTGTGGAAAGATTCCTCAAGTTCCTGGGTGTAGGGGAGAATCTCCTGGTGGAAACAGAGTTGATCGAACACAACATCAGCCTACATACTTTGCAACTCCTAGGCCACTTCAATCAATTCCTAGCGGATAACCCTTATGTACGGGAACAATTCGAAGCCTTTAAAAAAGGGCACAACAAAAAAGAACCAGGTGGTGACACTGGAACAAAAAAACCTCTAAGCCGGGATGACCAAAATAAAGGCACCAAAGCCATTGATAAGTTACCGGTACAATAATTCATAAGTGTGCCCCACTTTAATAATTTGATTGGCCTATAAATAATCACTGCACAGTAAGTTCATAGGCGGTGCCTCACCACTATTGTGTTTTAGGACTGCATCATAATGTGCAGCCTGATAGTGCTTAGCATCCGCCATCCAATAAAATAATAAAGCAATAAAGCAAAACAGGTACCAACCTTTACTCTATAGGTTGGCGGCTTGTTTGGTTACCCGGCGGACACACGCCCCTAAAGAGGACAGTTTTCCTTCCATGTCTTCGTAGCCACGATCCAAGTGGTAGATTTCCCCGATCTCTGTTTCCCCTGGCGTTTTCAAGGCAGCAATCACCAAGGCTGCCCCTGCCCTCAAGTCGGTGGCTTCAACCTGTGCCGGGGAGAGTCGTTCTACACCCTTGATTACCGCAAGAGGCCCGTTAACATGGATTTGAGCCCCCATGCGCCGCAGAAAATCCAAATACAGAAAGCGATTTTCAAAAACCGTCTCTGTGATGGTGCTTGCCCCTGGAACGGTCGCCAGCAGTGCCGCGAATTGGGGCTGTAGATCGGTAGGGAAACCGGGATATGGTTCTGTGGTGATCTGGAGCGGCCGGAGTTCTTTTGAAGGCCCAACTGTTAGTTCACCAGTTCCTTCTTTAATAGGAACCCCCGCTTCCTGGAGTTTATCAAGCACCGAGCGCAGGTGATCCGGTATTACATTTTTGATTCGGACGTGCCCACCGGTAGCAGCGGCAGCAATCAGATAGGTCCCCGCCTCAATGCGGTCGGGAATCGCCGTGTGCACAGCACCATGTAGGTCCGGGTTCCCTTCTACCTGGATGATCTGGGTCCCGGCACCACTCACCCGGGCTCCCATCTTGTTTAAGAAATTGGCCAGGTCAACGATTTCAGGCTCCGCTGCAGCGTTGATGATAGTAGTGCAGCCCTGAGCTGCAGCTGCTGTCATCATGATATTTTCAGTGGCACCCACACTGGGGTAACTGAGGGAAACCTCACTGCCCGTCAATTTCCGAGCCGTGGCACGTATGTGCCCCTTATCTGCTACAAACTCTGCTCCCAAGGCAGCAAGACCCTTGAGGTGCAAATCCACTGGCCTACTTCCAATAGCACAGCCTCCCGGCAGGGGCAGGCAGGCTTCCCCGGTCCGCACCAGCAGTGGGCCCAACAGTAAACAGGAGGCCCGCATCTTCCTGGCATACTGGTAGAGCTGCCCTGTTTCCCTTATATCTCGGGCATGGATCGCTACTTGGCTGCCTTGAAAACTTACCTGAGCCCCAAGGCCAGAGAGCATTTTCATCATATTACTGGTATCTAAAAGGTGCGGCACACCTTTGATGACACATTTATCAGCTGTTAGGAGAGAGGCTGCTAGAAGCGGCAAGCTGGCATTTTTAGAACCGCTGATGCAAACACTCCCATTTAGTCTAGTACCACCTTTAATCAGATATTTATCCTCCAAAGTCTCTCCTGCTTTCATTAGTAAAATCTTAATTCTATTTTGTTTAATTTAATTCGGCTCTCGGAGCGTGATTCCTGCAGGGATTTATTAGTATTCACAGGATATTACCGGTGTACCTAAATAGACACGGGTTTCCTGATCTCTTGGGACCAGAGATAGATTAAGATTAATCTCCTTCCCACCAGCCAAAGCAGCATCAGGAAGCGCAGCTGCATATCCTGTAAGGCTTAAGTATTCGCTTGTGCGCAGGGTATCTGTTACTGCAGCCCCCAGGCTCCGAAAAATCGCCTGCCCCCAGGCAAGCTGCGCATCCTCGTCCAATTGTACACCAAGCTTTCCCTGGACCGTCAGGTAGATCCCGTGATCTTTGCCTAGGGAGGAAAGAGTGTCCCTGATTTTCTTCTCCCAGGCAAGGCCGTCCTGGGAGCCTGCGGGGAGGATGCACTTGATGAGAATATAGCAGAGATCCTCGTTCCCCATACCTTCGTTTTTAAGGATAGATGCCCGAAGATCAAGGTCACGGTCGGTGTACGCAACCTGAAAACAATCCCCCCGGGAGGTTGGAATGGTCCTTTTTTCAGCATCTTGTAGCCCTAACTTCTCACCGAGTTTCCTTTCCCTCCAAATTGACGCGGGTTCCCCGGGATCCCGTATCACAGCCCACCCTTCCAAGTGATATCCTTCCACCTGTACCCCACCTGAGGTCATCAGGGCAGAGATGGTATCAAAGGCGAGGGGCTCGTCTTCACAGGTTATCCCTGTAAACACTAGAGTTAACAAGGTACCTGCAAGAAGCAGCAGGATGAGCACTCTTTTCACAGCCGAGGCGCCTCCTTCTCATACCATATTCTTCCTTTATTTTCCCCATTCAACGAATGTTTATACGGGAGTAAAAGATTCATGGATAATTGCTCTCGAATTGTTAAATGGCCCGGGCTCTTTCTGCTTTATACAACGAAAACCCAATTGGAAAAGGAGGCGAGGTTTATTTATCCAAAATCTTTCACAACATGGCAGGAGTTTTCCCAAAGTTGGCGAATTATCTTATTAAAACCAAATCACTCCGAGTCCACTGTCCTGTGGTGGTTACTATGGCGGTCGGACCAATAGGGTGTACCTGGAAACGGGTGCGCCTCCCAGTGCGGAAAGGAGATTACGGCAAAGGATTCTTAGCCGGGGCGCATCTTCCGCACCCCGGTTTTATATTCCCATAACAGCATGCTTTTTCGCGCAAAGGAGGGATGCCCGCGGTTTGACTAAAGCTTATTAACATTCTCCGAGTCCACAGCCTTGAGGTAAACCTCTGGCGGTGGACCAATGGGTGCTCCTGGAAACGGGTACACCTCCCAGTGCGGAAAGGAGAATTTACGCAAGGTTGGTAAGCCGGGCGTGTCTTTTCGCACCCTCGGCTTTTTATTATCTTTCTCACATTCCTTTTCCCCATATATTGGGTTGTCTTTCCCCTCGGGCGGGGGGGAAAGACAACCCGGGACCTTTTTTTGCTCCAGCATACACAACATCAATCGGGAAACCGGGGACACAATTTTCCAGGAAAAGGCCATCTCCTGGGTAGTTGTAATGCCCCTGATAAAATGCCGCTCACCTAAAGTGGCTGTTGTCGGTCAAGACAATTTTTTGAAAGGAGTGGTTGTTGTGGAACTGGTCAAATTAACCATTGACGGAAAGGAGGTCAAAGTTCCAGCAGGGATAACAGTTCTGGAAGCTGCTGAACTTTCGAAGCTTCTCGAAGAAAAGTGGGGCGTTTCGGCTGCTGCTCCTGTAGCAGTTGCTGCTGCTGGCGCTGCTGCTGCTGCTGCTGCTGAAGAAAAGACCGAATTTGATGTCGTTCTCGCTGACGGCGGCGCAAACAAGATCAACGTGATCAAGGAAGTTCGCGCAATCACCGGTCTCGGCCTCAAGGAAGCTAAGGACCTCGTTGAAGCAGCTCCTAAGGCTGTCAAGGAAGGCGCTTCCAAGGACGA
>CALGIY010000278.1 GCA_937914965.1 uncultured Thermoanaerobacteraceae bacterium
TTCGACCTTTTGCTGTATGAGACCTCAAAAAACAACGTCTGGATCACGGAGGTCAAGTCGGGCGGCAAGGGGAAGGACAAGACCTCATGCGCGGCCACAAGCGCGCTGCTACGCCTGGCGAGAGACGACCTCAAGAAGCGCCTGGCAGAGCCGGAGCTCAACCACTGGCTCAACGCGATCAATGCCGCTCGAAATGCCATCCACAACAAGGCCAAGTACCGAGACTCTGTCATTGAGATCCTAGAGTTGGAGGGCGATTTGGCCGAAGACAACGGTGCCACTGCCTCGGACAACAGCGTGTTTCTGATCTCCGCCCTGTTCAGCGATGTATCCCAAGCCATTGCCGAACAGACGGTGTCCAAATTCTCTACTAAGCTGGTGGCGGACTCGGTGTTCAAGACGGTGTGGGTGCTGTCCCTTCACAAAGGAACCATGGAAAAGCTGGAAGCGTTTTTGAAAACGGAAGCGGGGCACTAACATGGAAGAGTTGACTATCCGGAAGCTGGCCAATACCAAATTCAAAGGACTGTATTTTCAGCTCCTCAAGGGCGATGAGCTGGAAAACTCGGAGATCGTCAAGCTTCTGGCCATCGCGGTGCTGCTCCTGAACCACAAGACGCCCGAGATCAGACGTTTGGGTTACCGCATCATCCTGTTCTACGGGAACGCATCTGGCCAATATCAGGCATTGTACGATGTAGCGCTCAACAGCGGCTTGCACCCCATCTCAGCTGTGATCAGCAGCCATTTCTCCCAAGATGATCCTCGGAGCGAATCGTTCATCCGGAACATCGTGGCCAGCTACGTCGATACCTTCCGCGACCAAGGCATTGTGCTGACTGAGCAACAGGACGCGCTGCGGACGTTCGTTCAATCGGAGTACCGTAAGTCGTCAGTCGTGGTGGCTCCTACCTCCTACGGCAAGTCTGAACTCATCATTCAATCGGTGAGGGAAAACCCGGAGAAGCGGGTGCTTATCCTCGTGCCGTCGAAGGCACTCTTGGCCCAGACGAAGAAGCGTTTGATCTACGCGGACATCGAGGGGCTGGGCAAGGTGGTGACCCACCCCGAAATGTTCTCGGTTGAGCTGAACAACAGGGCGTTTGTGCTGACCCAGGAGCGGCTCAACAGGCTTCTCAACGAGAACGTCAGTCTGACCTTCGATATGGTCTTCGTGGACGAGGCGCATAACCTGCTGCAGAGCGACCGCAGGAGTGAGTTGCTTGCGACCATGCTGTGCATTCTGGGTGCTCGTAACGCCGAGACGTCCTTCAAATTCCTGACGCCTTTCCTGTGCGATGAGCTCAGTATCCGGGTGCGGTTTCTGGACGTGACCCCCACCGGGTTCAAGATCGACGAGTACATCAAATCTGAACGCTACTACATTAGGGATTTCAGGACCGGTCGGGGCGAGACAAAGCTCAAGCTCTATGACCATTTCCTCAATGATTCGATGGACTTCGACAGGAAGTACGCAAACTGCTTCGAGCTCATCAAGGGCGAGGCGCTGTCCAAGAACATCGTCTATGGCAACAAGAAGAAAAGCATCGAGTCGTTCGCGGTCGAGCTAGCCGCAGTGCTGCCACCTGTGAAATGCCAGCTCATCCAAATCGCGTGTGATGAGCTGGAGGAAATTTTTGACCGGCGCTACAGGCTGATCGATTGCTTGCGTAAAGGGGTCATGTACCACCACGGTTCGATTCCTGACACCATTCGCCTGTATCTGGAAAACCTCTTCAGCAGCTCCAATAAAATGAAATTCCTGGTCTGCAACTCGACCCTTCTTGAAGGGGTGAACCTGCCGATCGAGCGGCTTTTTGTCTTCGATTTCACCAAGGGGCGGAGCTACCTGACTTCTTCCCAGTTCAAGAACCTGGTTGGGCGTGTCAATCGGTTCAGTGAAGTGTTTGCGCCTGGCGCAGAGGCTGCTTTGAAGAAGCTGGAATCCAGCGTTTATCTCTTGGGGGTGGATGGCTATACAAGCAAGCGAGCTGATCTGGAGGCCTACTATCAGAAGGCGGTCAACGTCTCTAGAGTCGACAAGGATATTGTCAGCAACGTTCTGCTTGAGGCCACCAATATCGTTGAGGGTAAGGTGTCTGAGCTGTACGACGACGCCGTTGCTCGTCTCGAAAACCTTCACCCTGGTGTAGTTCGTGATCGCGAGTGCAGGTACGTCCAAACAGTGGTGGGTAAGCTTCTCATCGCGAACAGTGTCAGTGAAATTGATGTGTTCTCGGAAGAGGAGGCCATTGATGTCAAGATCCAGCAAAGCATTGAGGCGAATGGACAGATCAGCACTGTTGATAGGCTGATGCTTGCGATCACAAGATCCTTTGTTGACCACTTCGACGAAAACCGTGAATACAGTGACCTGCGGCGTCTGAAGGAAGAAGCTGCTCGTAATTTCTACGCCATGCTGCTGGATTGGAAGCTGAACAAATACAGTGTGAAACAGACCATCCGGTTGACGCTCAGGTACTGGAAAAAGCTGGTGGAAAGCAGTGGCAACGATTATGTATTTGTGGGCCGCTGGGGAGACACCACCTACCGTGATAGCAGGCATGAGAGCTGGGTCAGGATCTCCAACAAGGATGACGCTGAGCGGATCAATCTGGCGATTGTCCGTCTCAAAGAAGAAGATGATTTCTTCGACAACAAAATCTTTAAGTTTGTCTGAATGGCGTCGGTGCCTTGGATCCTGGGTTCTACAAACTCATCAAATACGGCACTGCAGATGACACCAAGATCAAGCTCATCCGCGATGGGTACAGTCATGGCCTGGTAGATCTGATGCTTGAAAGATATCCCGAAACTGTGCAGGCAACACTCAGAGGCGAGATCGAAGTAAGCCCTCGCCTCGTCAACATGATGGTCGCAAATGGAGAGAGTGATTTATTGATTTTTGAGGCAAGAATGAACCTCAAGCCAAATTGATAACGGCTAAAGGGCTGAAGAAAGTGACGAATTTATATACAAAGGGGGGACTGATTTATCCTCCTTGCTACTACCGCTTTTGGCCGGTTGCTGCCTGTTACTACCGTCTGCTTAACGGTAGTTGGCACTAATCAGCGTATCGACACGACCGTTCTGTCCCGATTTTCCTTGATAGCTGACATCGAAAGATTGCCGGTAGCTGCTTGCTGGATGTGCTCGCTCCACCAAGCCATCATCGGGCGTCTGCGCTCGATGTAATCCGCTCGGTTGTAAGCGCTGCGAACCTCGTCCTTGTCGACGTGAGCAAGCGCCACCTCGATCAGTTCAGGATCCCAGCCATGCTCGTTTAGGATGGTGCTGGCCATTGAGCGCATGCCGTGGCTTACCAAGCGGCCTTCGAAACCCATTCGCTTCAGCGCCATGTTAGCGGTCTGGCTGTTGCAATGGGTGCGAGGGTTGCGGTCTGCAGGGAACACAAATTCCCGGTGCCCGCTGTAGGGTTTGATTGCCTCCAGCAACGCCAGAGCTTGCTCCGTAAGCGGGATAATGTGCGTGCGACGTTTCTTCATTCGCTCAGCAGGAATCGTCCAAATACGCTTTTCGAAGTCGATGTCTGCCCAGCGAGTGGTCGCTGCCTCCGCTGGCCTGGTCATGGTGTGGAGCTGCCACTCGATCAGGCAGCGGGTCGTTCTCTTTATGCTGGCATTGGCAATTGCCACCATGAGCTCACTCAGCTCATCGGGAGGCAGTGCCGCCATGTTTTTCTTTTTCGGTTTCTTGAAAACGGAGCGGATGCCGCTGAGCGGGTTCGCGTGAATCAGTCCCGAGTTGACCCCGTAGGTCATGATCTCGTTGAGCCGCTGCGTCAGACGTTTAACAGTCTCCAGGCTGCCTTTGGTTTCAAGAGGCCTGAGCAGGTTTATGACCTTTGGTGCGGTGATGGCGGAGATGGGAGTAGTGCCCAGATCCGGAAAAACGTGGAGCGTGAGCGAGCGCCAGATATCTTCGGCATAGGCTGAAGTTACTGAGTCTTTTTTGAGCTCGAACCATGCTGTCGCGACGTTTCTGAATGTGTGCTCCGTAGCTGCTTTCTTGGCCAGACGCTCAGCATCGCGTATTTCCTTCGGATCCAATCCCTGCGCGACAATCTCCCTAGCTTCAACGGTTCGCTTGCGTGCCTGAGCCAGGCTCACCTCGGGAAAGGTGCCAAGACCCATATTGATCCGTTTCTTCGTTACGGGATGGATATAGTTGAAGTTCCAAAGCTTAGAGCCATTGATTCTCACTCGCATCTGAAGGCCGTTGCCGTCAGTCAACGTGTAGTCTTTCTCCTTCGGCTTGGCGGCTTTGACTTTGAGGTCTGAAAGGCGCGTGGCTTGGGCACCCATGATGTATTCCAAGGCTGTTTGTGTATTCCAAAATTTACCAGCGGAACGCTTGGAATACCACGTGGAATACACGAATCCGTAGATGGTACGGGACGCTATCGGACTGTAATGATGCTGAAAGCCCCGTATTTGCTGGATTTCAGGCACAAAAAAGGACGTCCGTGGACGCCCTTAGATGTGTATTTGGTGGAGCCGGGGGGATTTGAACCCCCGTCCGCCAGTTCTCCACTGTCGGTACTACATGCTTAGCCGTGTCTATTGAGTTAACCCTCAGCCGCCCGACGGGCAGGGTGCATTGGGCGAGTTGTGTAAGTTTTAGCCACTTCGTCCACAACGTACTACGCGGCGATCCTGTTCTGCATGACAATCACTTCGGGTTTACAGGCATCCCCTAGTGATCGCTGGAGCCGAAGCTACCAGAAGGACTAGTCGCGCCGCTTACGCAGCGAGAGCGTAGCCCTCGTAGTTTTCGTCATTGGCAACTATAGAAGTTGCAACAGTGGATTTACGACTTCTGTTACCAAGTCGGCATGCACCTCGAGCTTTGTTACCGGCGTCGAATCCTAATCGGCCCCAAAACTTTCTCTACAACGTAGAGATGCGCAGTGTACGCCAAAGGTTCCGCAGCGTCGACCAGCCTGCCGCCAATGCGCCGCGCCATAGCGCTCCGGCTCAGCCCTTTTCTCCCAGCGAATCGAGCAGGCGCACGGCCTCCTGGCTGCACTGGCGGATGCGGGTCCAGTCACCTGCAGTCACCCAGGCGCTGTCGAACATCCAGGTACCGCCCACGCACATGACATTCGGTTGCGCGACGTAGCGGTGCAGATTGTCTGGATTGATGCCGCCGGTTGGGCAGAAGCGCACGTCGCCAAATGGACCACCCAACGCCTTGAGCACTGCCGCGCCGCCGCACAATTCGGCGGGGAAGAACTTGAAGCGACGGTAGCCAAGGGCGTAGCCGATCATGATTTCCGATGCGCTGCTGACGCCCGGCAACATCGGCAACGGGCTGTGCAACGCGGCTTCAAGCAGCTCGGTGGTAGAGCCCGGCGTGACGATGAACTGCGCGCCAGCCTCCTCGACCGCGGCGAGCATGGTCCGATCCAGCACAGTGCCGGCGCCCACACACAGCTCGGGACGCTCCTTGCGCAGGCGGCGGATGGCAGTAAGCCCGTGCGCCGAGCGCAGGGTGATTTCCAGCACGCTCAAGCCACCCTCTGCCAGGGCGTCAGCCAGTGGCAGGATGTCTGTTTCGCGGGCGATGGTAATCACCGGCATGATCCGCGCCCGGGCACATAGCTGGTCGATCTGGACGATTTTCTCAGCCATGCGCGGCGGCTGGCTGTTGTCGTTATCTATCATGACAGGTCCTTCACCCTCACGGGCACCAGTAGATCGCAAGTGGGGCGCGCAAAAAGGCGCGGATCGGCATAGTCGCCACATCGTCCCCACGTAATGCTTCGGCCAACGTTTCCAGTTTGGCCGCCCCTTGCAGCGCCAGTAGAGGCAGCCGGGCACGGGAGAGAAGCGCCAACGTCATGCTCAGGCGCTGGTGCGGCGCGCTGGGTGCATGCATGGGCAGACAGCGTCGCTGGCTATCCACCTGCAGCGCAAGACTCAGATTAGGGCTGGCGGGAAATAATGAGGCGGTATGCCCATCCTCGCCCATGCCCAGCACCAGCACATCGATCGGGGGTAATTCAGCCAGCGCCTGATCGGCAGCCAAGGCAGCGGCTTCCAGCGTCTCTGTCGGTTGATACAGACCGAGCAAGCGAGCCTTGCTGGCCGGCCCCTGCAACAAATGGCGACGCACCAGCCCTTCATTGCTGTCGGGATGAGCAGCAGGCACCCAGCGCTCGTCGGCCAGGCTGATGGTCACCTGCTGCCACGGCAGATCGACCTGCGCCAGGCACTGGAAGAACCGTACCGGGCTCCGCCCACCGGACACCACCAGAGTGGCGTGGCCATGGCTGTCGATAGCCGAACGCAGTGCATCCACCACGGTATCGGCCAGGCTTTGCGCCAGCTGTTGCGGATCGCCCAGGCTGCTAGCCTGCACGTCAATCGGCAGATCGAGATCAAAGATTGTCATCGTGGCCTTCTCCAAGTTGAGGCCGCTGCAAAACGCCGAGCAGGTGATCGGGATTCACCACAGGAGGTACATTCGCAACTCATCATTTCAGCGATGCCAGGCTGTCGGTGAACGCACTGGCGCCCTGCTCCGCGCTGCTGAACGCGTGGCGCATGAAGGCGAACAGCTCACGGCCGCAGCCCACGCCATCGTGCAGGTCCCCTCGCCTCACCTCGCGCGCAGCCAGCTCCTGCTCGTCGAGCAAGACGCGCAACTCGCCCTTCTGCCCGTCCACGCGGATGATGTCACCATCACGCACCCGCGCCAGCGGGCCGCCGTCATAGGCCTCCGGGCATACATGGATGGCCGCCGGAATCTTGCCCGATGCGCCTGACATGCGTCCGTCAGTCACCAGCGCCACCTTGAAGCCACGATCCTGCAACACGCCGAGGAACGGGGTCATCTTGTGCAACTCGGGCATGCCATTGGAGCGTGGCCCCTGGAAGCGCATCACCGCCACGAAGTCGCACTCCAGCTCACCGGCCTTGAACGCATCGGCCAGGGCTTGCTGATCATGGAAGACCCGCGCCGGCGCCTCGACCACCTGGTGCTCCAGCGCCACGGCGGACACCTTCATCACGCCCCGGCCGAGATTGCCCTCCATCAGACGCAGGCCTCCTTCGCTGGAAAAGGCCCGGGCGACCTATGAGAATCTGATCAACCTCACCGATGACCCGGATCTGGCAGATGGCTTGAAGTTCCTGCGGGAGCGGGAGGTCGTCCACTTCCAGCGCTTCGGAGAAACACTGAATCATCTACAGGGGTATATGAATGGGAAGAAGTTTTATTAGGGTTGCATTAGGCTTCTACTTTCAGGGCAAACAATGCAACCCGAATGTTGACACCATCAAATGATAAACAGAGCCGGGGTTTTAAAATGTCGGGATTACTGCAAAGGTGTTTCTTTACATCTTCCGACACTGGACTTCCGGCTTCTAACATCCATTTAACGACAGGCGGCTTTTCAAGAAAAGCCGCCTGATTATTTTAGGAATGCACTGGGGACATTGGGGCAGTAATGTAATTGAGAATAAGGATATCGGGTAGAATCGGACAGTATTTTTTAACCGGCAGCCGGATAGGCTTGTATTAATTTAATTGATAAACGACATTATTTCCCATGAACGCTGTTTTTATATGGCAGGAACAGGAAGGTTAATATAGAAAAAATTATCTGATCTATGTTAAGTTTTAGCATTGACATTTAAAGAACGTAAAAACGAACAATATGCATGCAAATAATATTTGATACTTTTGTTTGGCGGCTTAGATTTATTATCAGCGGTGATACCGCATCCTTGGTCGTGGTTGGCGAAGTTATCCATCGGAGTGCCTTGTGTTATTTATCATTGGAACAGCGAAAATTATAAGCTGGAATAATTATGATGTATTTGACTTTCTTGCGGCCATAGTCCTTGTACCGGATCCTCAAAAGTAATCTAGCTTTTCTTGACTACGAAGAATCCTTTGATGTCAGCATCTACTATGTAGTATATTTTCCTTCGCTCTATAATCCGATTCAATGCCTTTAATGCATCATGACAGCCTCTGTTAGGTCTAAACCCAAATGAGCTGTCTAGAAAGTCTCCTTCATAGATTGCGTTTAATATTTTGGCTAATGCCATTTGTACAAGCTTGTCTTCATTGCCGGGATACCCAGTGGTCTCATTTTGTTAGTACCAGGCTTTGGTATGTACGCACGTCTTACCGGCTGGGGATGATATGCGTGCCAAGGTCTCCGACCCCGGGGAAGTTAGTACAGTCTTGCCATTGCGATTGCACTAATGCCGTGCTTTCTGGCGATAAGCGTGGGCTCCCTGTTCAAATTTATCGGTGTTGCGGAACTATCCGACCTTTTCCCCTTTGTCATCCCCTGAACGCAAATAGACAGCTGCAGAAAACAGCTGTCTATCGCACATAAGTATACCGGCTGCCATCTGGATGGCTCAAGCTTAGAGCATCCCCCACACCGGGCGATTACTACTATACTACAAACAGTGCGCTATCTTACCGATTGCGCCAACTTAATTACTTCATTGTGCTCAACATTAATTCCTAAAACTCTTATAACCACGCCGTCCTTTTCCCATTCAATCCAAGTCCATGGTCGGTTATATTGTTTTCCTTCAAATTCAAATTGTTCATTTTGGACACCATAGTTGACAGATAATCCATTGATGGTCGTCTGTTGCTGAACCGGCTCTGGCAACCACCAGCCGCGTCCCTCAAAAATCGATTTATCTTCGGGTGCAGCAACCTGGTACCAGATGGTCCTTTCACTGGGTCCGGGATCATAATCAACCGTTGAAAAAACTGTTACTTCATTTGAGTTTTGCTCTTCCTCATTCGACGATTCTGAAATGGCTGGTTTAGCTTTGCTGTATTCAGCCTGAAGGTCTTTAAGACCTTCAGGCATATAAGTAGGATAAGGTGTTTCGGCCACAGCTTGACCCGTAGTTCTCTCCACCTCTAACGGGACCTTACCATTCGCCACTATTGGGTACGACAGGGCTATCAAAACCATAACCAGCAGCGATGTCAACAGCAGCTTTGATATTTTATATTCTTGCTTTGCCATAACTGGCCAACCTCCCCCATGTAAACTGACCCACAATACCATCAACAGCTGTTGAGTTGTTGGCTTGGAAACGTCTGACTGCAGATTCAGTTGTAGGCCCCCAAATACCATCTTGGTTGCCCCAAGGATTATAGCCCAAATATGCCAAAGCCCTTTGAGCTTCCAAAACCAAATTTGACTTATTTGGATATCCGTTGCCTAACCAGTTCGCACTACTTCCCCTATTGAATTGCTGGTACCTAAGACGTGTTTGATAACCATCTGGATAGCAAATTCCCTTATAATCAATTCCGCGAGTCCCCCACAGCCATTGTTCGGCGGCACTTTGCATAGAAAACACTTCTGCCTGTTTTTCAGATCCATAGCGGTCATATGTTATGGCACCATAAACAGCTGCTTCTGCTTTCGATGAAGGCCATACTGTTAATACTGTCACCAGTATAATGGCAAACAATAGCAAATACGATGCTTTCTTCATCAAACTTACCCCTTTTTGTCTGTGGAGCCTTAGGGGATGATGCACACAAACCAGAATATCCGCCTGACTGTTGTACCCTGCCTGCAGAAGGCAGTAATCAGGCTTAAAGCTCATCTCTCCTCATCTCCTTATAATATATTAATTTTCAAAACATTGATACGCCGACTTAACACCTCTTGACTCACTGATGGTAGTTGACAATTTCATCCTTGCTTAAGACAACAAAAGTTCTTGTTTCCTTTCCGGATTTTTACTCACCTCCATTAGGCATCTCAGCCAATTTATATTTGATCTGCTAAATATTATCATAACAGTCAGATGTTAAAGATATATTAAGAAATATTACAAATCTGTTACAAAACAATATTCTGTAATTATTTGCATATTCCTGCTATGGTTATTATTTTTTAGTATACTTTTGAATAATTTTTTCCGTCTGAGAATACCTGCCTTACGACCCTGCTTAAAAAATACCACTTGTCAATTTTTCCGGTTATTAGCATGATAAAACTAAATAAAAGCTACCGGAAGCTACCTGTAGCAATCTGAAGCTACAGAGAGATAATAATTTTGTGTAAAAGATGAAGTTCGGCGGGCCAAACGGAGAACTTTCTGCTGCCGTCCGCTACCTCTCCCAGCGCTACACCATGCCTACCGGTAGGGCCAAAGGTGTTTTAACCGATATCGGTACAGAGGAACTGGCCCACTGGGAGATCATCGCTACCATGGTTTACAAACTGATGAAAGGAGCAACTCCTGATGAGATTCGTAGAGCCGGACTGGGGAGCTACTACGCCATCTGGGATAAGGGAATCTTCCCCAGCGACTCCAACGGTGTTCCCTGGACATCCGCCTATATCAATGTCATGGGTGACCCCATAGCAGACCTCCATGAGGACATGGCAGCAGAACAAAAAGCCCGGGCGACCTATGAGAATTTGATCAATCTCACCGATGACCCCGATCTGGCAGACGGCTTGAAGTTCCTGCGGGAACGAGAGGTCGTCCACTTCCAGCGCTTCGGGGAGACACTGGATCATCTACAGGGGTATATGAATGGAAAGAAGTTTTATTAGGAAAGGCGTTTATGCAGCAATAAAGACAATATCATCAGATAATGAAAATATCTATATCAGCGACAGGCGGCTTTCTTAATTAAGAAAGCCGCCTGTTTAAATTCCCAATCAAACATCACTTTTTGTTTGTGCTACACGATATATGATGCATATTCACTGGCGCATATCATATTCGCGAAAATTATAATTATTATGAGTTATATTATTGCACTAAGGAATTGGTGCTAATATTACCTAGTTTTTAGTGTTTTCCGTAAAAAACCAATAAAACAACCCTATAAATTTTAAATGGAAACCTCAATAGTTTGATTGAGCCGCAAGAATACTAGGGTGTGCCTCTATAATGCTCTTATTGCCACAGGTGTTAACCAGGAATTGAACTCCTTATTGCAGTCGATGGTAACCAAGTGATGACAGATAAGATTAACAAAAGTTACATCGAAAAGCAAGACAAAAAAAGGAACAGTTATCTCATCCTAAAAGGAGAGAGAACTGTTCACGTTTTTCAGCGGGCATCGGAACCGGCAGACTGTGTGGAATGTATCATATTGTGTGTGAATCCTGTTATATACTGATTTTGTTCACTGCGAAATATGTTATACATTGTGTTGCTAGATTGAAGGCTGCGAGTAATTCCCGGTTCCATGCCCGCTGTAATAAAAAGAGCAAAAAATAAATAACTGTTGTCAAGGCATACACACCGCTGCCTAATTCAGCAAAGACGGCTAGAGCAATAGACATGATAATAGCATAGGCAAATCCCTGCCGCCTTCCAAGAACCCGAAGGCCTTGCCTTGCTCAGACATGGCAGCCAATTGACGAGTTGCCTTGACTAGTGCTGCCCAAAAGGTAAGAACAGTTGTGATTCCCCAGTAAACATGCAGCACTAAATACATTATGTAAAAGGGATATGTCGCTATATACAAACCGCCAATGCAGTTAAAACAGAAGAAATGGCCAGCATTTTCTGGCGGATACCCTGTCGGCCAGCCACCAAGGAAATAGGAGAGTATACAGGCTGTACCATATATACTGGCCATTACCAGATCTATGCATTGTTAAACTTCAGCGCTTCCATGAGTGGAATGTGGTAGCGTTATTACTACTTCTTTGATTTTTGTTGATCAAGCAGCCCTTTTTTGTAAGCTTTTAAATAAGAGAGGCAGAAATTATCTCTTGCTAAAAGTACCTCTGAAGACATTACACTGGTCATAATCTTTCTAGATCTAGTGTCACAGATGAGGGCATCTAAACCTCTTTCCACTGCAAATGCTGTAAATATAGAGTTAAACCAGGCTCTCCCCGGCAGACCAAAGCCTACATTAGAAACAGGAAAGACAGTTTTTACATCTGGTAGTTCTTTCTTAATCAGTTCAAGGGTTTTCAGTGTAACAACACCGGCATTACAATCGGTGGCCACACCCATAACAATGGCGTCAAGGTAAATATCTTCCTTTTTTACCCCAGCCTTCTCTAGTTCATTCACTACAGAGCGCCCAACCTCGAAGCGCTCCTCAGGGGTGGCAGGGATTCCTTTGTTTCCAATGCACAATGCAACTACCTTACATGGAGCATTTGCAACCACGGGAAGCAGGGCATCCATTTTTTGCTGTTCACCGGAAATAGAGTTGATCATAGGTACTCCCTTATGTACCTTCATGGCGGGCTCTATTGCCTTGGGGTCAGAACTGTCCAAGCAGAGGGGAACATCCACATTTTTCTGGATCAGCTCGACAAGCCAGACCAGATCCTCAGCCTCTTGGTCCCGACCGGTACCAGCATTGGCATCAAGAATATCAGAACCTGTTTCCACCTGAAGTTTAGCCAAATTAATCAGAAAGTCTTCATCCTGAGCAAGAATAGCTTTTTTAACTGATTTAATAGTGGCATTTATTGATTCCCCAATATATAACATTCCTCATCCTCCAGTTCTTAGTTCTCCCAGTAGTCTCTTAAGCCTGAACAAATCCCCTTGCTATGTTCACTGCACCGGCTGCATCAGTGGCATAACCATCTGCTCCCACCTCATCAGCGAATTCCTGGGTTACTGGAGCTCCACCGACCATAATCTTGACCTGATCACGCAAGCCCGCTTCTTTAAGAGCATCAATGGTCGTTTTCACAGCAGGCATGGTATTGGTTAACAGAGCAGAAAGTCCAACTACCTGCGGTTTTTTCTCCTGCACTGCTTTGACAAAATCCTCTGGTAAAACATCGATTCCCACATCTGCGACTTCAAAACCTGCACCTTCCAGCATCATCGCTACCAGGTTTTTACCGATATCATGGATATCGCCCTGCACAGTCCCGATAATTGCAGTCCCTGCTGCTTTGGAATCCTCTCCTGCCAGATGGGGCTTCAGAACTTCAACACCGGCTTTCATGGTCATGGCAGCGGCCAGCATTTCCGGCAGGAAGAGATCTCCAGCCTCAAATTTATCACCAACAACATCCATTCCCTTGATCAAACCTTCTTTAAGAAGTACTGATGGATCAGTACCTGCCTCGAGGCCTTCCTTTACTAAACCTTCAACTCCATCCAGGTCTGCATCCAAAACACTGTTAACGATCTTTTCCAGTGTCAATGTCTTCACCCTTTCTGTTTTATTAGCAGCTTTTATTATTAATAAAGATCTGTCAGGCGATTTTTATATTCAGGGGGGATTGAAGTTTGTATCGCCTGACAGGCTTTTTCCTTATTTCACCAACTCTGCTGTTGCTTTCTCCATGATTTTGGTTATTTCATTGTCCATGTCCGCAGCTAAGGGTTCCAACTCTTGCTCATCCTTCTTCAATAGTTCGACAACACGCTCCCGGGCAACAGCCTGTATGTCCTTTTTGCCCTTCTTGACCCAGTCGCTCCACATCGCATCAAAACCCAAATCAGGTATAAATACTTCACCTTTTTTCAAATATTTAATGGTATGTGGGTGGGCAAGGACCATACCGCCTTTGATGGCACTAGCAAGTACATCAAACCCAAAAGCATCCTCGTCAACAGCAAACCCTTTTGCTGCTTTTTTAACATTGGCATATATCTCGTTATCAATAACCAGTTGTTCATATGAAGCAACCATTAAACTGGCTAGTGCACCAAATCCAGAGACATAGTTCGCCCCAGATAAAAATGGTAGGAGACAATTGATGGCCTTTTCATAACCGCTCTGTGTGTCATAAGTGCATGATGTGCAGCTCATTCCATATAGATCTGATATAAAACCATAATGAGCAGCCATTTGTGCACCAACCGCACTAGCAATACCTGTCTCTGGTAACCCCAGGATAGAGCAACCGGTTCTCATATTGGCATAGAACAACCTGGGGCCATAGAGAAGAGGTGTCTCAGGATTAAAAAGATAAGATACCACAGCAACGGCAAGCAATTCAGCATTTACTTGGGATAGCCCTCCAGCAATGGATAGAGGACCAGATAATCCACCCAGCGGGGCAGCCAACATAGCTACCGGAATCCCAGCGGAGACTATAATTTTCAAGGCGTCAGTAATCTTTTTTGGAAACTTTAACGGTGATTCCGGTGAAATCCCTACAAGCCCGATCATATCTTTGTCATTCGTTCCAGCAAATAAGTTGAAAAGCTCGACAAGATATCTTGCCGTATTCGGTTCAGATGCGGTGGCATAAATCGGCTTTGATGAATATCTTATTAACAACTCAGCTTGTTTGAGTTGGTTTGTCTGGGCTGGTAAATCATTCGGGTATACCAAAGCACATGGCATATCCATTTCGTCCAACTGGTTCATCAGGCGCGTTGTACCAATTAAGTCATCTTCTGTTGTCCTTCTACACTTGCCTGTTTCAAAATCAATGATATCGGGAATAGCATTTGAAGAGTGAGAGACAACCGTTTCTGGGTTCATCTCCACCTTTTTTCCTGTACGACTGGTTAATGTAAAACGGTTATGTTTTTTTGCGTTTGCGATTACCTTGTCCACAAGATCAGGATTAATTTTAACCCTGTCCCCGTCAACATCGCATCCCAAATTACATAACTCCTGCCTCAAGTCCGCATCCTCAACTTTAATTCCTAATTCCTGCAGAATCCTAAGACTGGCTTCATGAATTTGCTCGATTTTCTGATCATCCAAAAATTTTAAAACTGGGTTAGTTCTAGCTTCTGTCATTCATATCCTCCTTCTGCGGTTTAACAACAACTGCATATTCTGTTACCTTTATTTCACCAGTTCTGCTGCTGCTGCATCAAGGATTCCATTTACCTCCTGGTCCAGATCATCTGGCAGAGGTACGACTTCATCCTTCTTCAGCAGTTCATAAACACGCTCCCGTGCAACACTCCGCAGATCCTTCTGACCCTTTTTGTCCCAATCATTCCATACTGAGTCAAAACCCAGATCCGGAATAAAGAGCTCTCCACCTCTCAAATGTTTAATGGTGTGTGGATGTGCCAGGATCATGCTTCCTTTGATCGCACTGGAGAGAACATCTAAACCAATCGTGTCATCATTGACTGTTATCCCTTTGGCAACTTTTTTGACAAGGCCAAAAGTTTCGTTATCAATTACCAACTGTTCATAGGAGGCAACCATGAGGCTGGCCATTGCACCAAACCCAGAAAGCCAGTTAGCTCCTGCCATAGCTGGCACCAGACAGTTAGCTGCCTTTTCATAACCGCTCTGGCTGTCAAAGGTGCACGATGTACAGCAAAGGCCATATAAATCGGAAAGAAAACCGTTAGACGCCGCCAGTTGAGCAGCGGCAGCGCTAACCATACCTGTCTCTGGCAGTCCCATGATGGTGCAGCCGGTTTTCATGTTGGCATAGAATAACCGGGAACCATAGAACATCGTTGTTTCAGGATTGATTATATAAGCCACTGTTGCAAAAGCCAGCATCTCTGCGTTCACCTGAGCCAGGCCTCCAGCCAGTGTCAATGGACCAGACATCCCACCTACGGGAGCGCTCAAAATAGATGTTGGGATTCCCGCAGAAATAATGATTCTCATAGTATCACAGATAACTTGCGGTATCTTTAACGGTGATTCTGGTGAAACCCCCACAACCCCGATCGGGTTTTTAGCTAGTTCCTCACTACCACCTGCAAAGGCCTCGAATAGTTTAGCTACATATTTGGCCTCACCAGGACTAGAAATACCGGGTCCATAGATAGGTTTCCTGGAATACCTAAACATCAACTCAGTCTGTTTAACCTGGGTAATTGGAGCGGGAACATCACTTGGGTACAACAGTGAACAAGGTGTATCCAGGTGTTCCAAGTGGTTCATCAGACGCATAGTAGCAATAACATCATCTACAACCGGCCTTCTTTTCTGGCCGGTCTCCAGGTCGAGGATATCAGGAATACCCCCTGTGGTATGAGAAACAATTGAGTCCGGGTTGATTTCGACCTTGATTCCATCGCGGCTGGTTAAAGTAACATGGTTATGTGCTTTGGTATTGGCAATCACTTTTTCTAAAATGTCTGGCTGGATTTTTACACGCTTGCCGTCAACCTCACATCCCAGGTCGGCTAATTGTTTTCTGAAGCTCTCATCATCGATCTGGACACCGAATTCCCACAAGATCTTGAAGCTAGCTTCATTAAGCTGCCGGATCTCCTGGTCACTTAATATTTTCAGAGTGCTTTTTGCCAACTGTGTCAGCTCCTTTTATTAATTATTCTCCCGAATTTTAATATGGATTATAACAGCCCTTTGAGCACAGCCAGTTTATTAATTATCCGCCCCCTCTCTTTGCTCACGGCAAACTGTAGTAGCCCCCAAATCCGTCTGCTCCCCCATCCAGTCCCTTGCCTAATTCACAAATGAAACTGCCAGCAGTAGGAAAACAGTAAATTCCCCAATTGTTAAATTCCGGTTTTTCCTTTCCGAATCTCAATTTGCCATAACGTCCACAAGCCAACCAGATAAGAACGACTGCGATTCCCAAAATTGAGAGTTCAAAAAGCCAGCCGAACTGATTGATAAAGCTCAATATTTTACTTAATACCGGGTCTGCTGTATCCATATTGAGGGCAAGAGGAATAGTATTTTAGATTCCAAACTTACCCAGGAAAAACTCAACCATTCACTAAAAGCGACCCCCGGCGGCACTGCAGGACCTCCCATTTTCCTGAGCGCCGCCAAGAAACCCACTTTTTCGACTTCGATTAAGCTTTCTGGACATAGAGTCCACAGCCCTGTGGATATTTTTTTGATAAGGAAGAGATATCAGTCGACTCGTGTGAACTATTTTGTTCTAAACAGGCTAATCATAATTCACCCACCAGGTATTTTTCATTATTAACAGGTACTGGCATAAATTTCAGATCAGGTTACAACAACAAAAAAAAAGGAGTTCAGGTTGGTAAGTGCGAATAAGTGCACTTAGTGTAAAAAATAACACATTGAAACGTCATAATATACATGTATTTGATGCGTACTGTTGCAGCAAAAGTTGTTTATTGATTAAAAAGGCAATTTTGAGGAGGCCAAAAAGGCATGATAGGCAGTTCAGGGGAAAACACAAATAATATCCAAGAACTTAATGATAATAAAATGCTTGAGCGCCTGCTCGATTCGTTCTCGACTATTACCAAGATGAATGTGGCTGTAACAAATATTGACGGCCGCTATCTGCTTGCTTCCAAAAAAGGAGAGACAGACTTCTGCCGTCTGATCAGATCCACAGCAACGGGTCTCAAATGCTGCTGCGGTTCCTATGCCCGGGCAGGCAGAGAAGCAGAAAAATGGAACGAACCCTATTTTTTTAAGTGCCACGCAGGTTTAGTAGCCTGGGCCTGCCCCATTTTGATGAATGGCAAACATGAAGGTAATTTTATATGTGGGCAGGTTCTGATGTGGGAACCGGATGAGTACAACATCCAGGAAGTCATGGAAATGACCCAAAAGTTGGAGCTTGACAAAGCTATACTAAGAGAAGCCGCAAAAAAACTGGAGGTGATTTCGGCAGATCAAATGCAGGCCGCTGCCGACCTTTTATATGTCACCACTAATTATTTTGCTAACAGCGGCACATCCACCCTTGACTACCAGCAAAAGCTGCGCAAGATCAGTTCCTGGCTCTGGAATGAAAACTACAATGAAAAAGAGATCCAGGTCCAGGAAACAGTAGAACAAGACATTGTTGAATTAGAGAACGAGATCTTCAGAGAAATCAGACTTTCCCATAAAGAATCATCCAGAAAACTGCTGCATAAACTAGCAGTCAAGTTCTTCACCCACAGTAAAGGAAAAATAGAAATCATCAAAGGGTTAAGTATAGAGTTTATCAGCCTGCTCACACGCTTTGCCACAGAATGCGGCACAAAATTCGAAGAATCCATTCGTTACAGCTTCAAGAGGCTCAATGAACTAGAACAAGCCGATACCGTGGAAAAAGCAATCCTCTGGCTGCTGACAACCGGAGACGCTTACATTGATCTGCTTACAGCAAAGGAGGCAGACCCTCTAGAAACAACTGTTAACCAAGCTATCTCTTTTATTCAGGAAAACTATACCTCGGTTGAGCTTTCTTTAAAAGTAATCGCTAACCAGTGCGGGATCAGTCCCTCTTATTTAAGCAGGATCTTCAAGAACAAAAAGGGGTATACCATCACAGAACAAATAAATAGGACCCGCATCGAAGAAGCAAAACGCATCTTACAGGGGTCCGATATAACAGTTGAAGAAACAGCAAAACAAGTAGGTTTCGGTGACCGCAGTTATTTTTGCAAGGTTTTTAAAAAACAGGTGGGCTTAAGCCCCAGCGATTATAAAAAGAGGTTTTAAATCAGGCTTTTCACCAGATCAACAGAGCTAGGGGCATGGGGAGAGTAACCATCTGCTCCGATAAACTCCGCAAAACTTTCGGTTACTGGTCCCCCTCCCACAATAACCTTTAATGACCGGCGCAGCCTGTTTTTTTCTAAGGCTTCAATGACATTCGCCATTTCACCCATAGTTGTGGTCAGCAGGGCTGAGAGAGCAAGTACTGCTGGTTTATGCTCCTCCACAGCTTGTATTATCTGCTCTTCAGGAACATCAACCCCCAGATCAATAACTTCATAACCATTTGTTTGTAGAAAAAGGGCAACCAGGTTTTTCCCAATATCATGAATATCACCCGCAACAGTAGCGATCACGATCTTATGTTCATACTTGGGGACCTGTGGAGAAAGCTTTTTAATCACCGCTAGGCCCGTTTTGATCGGCCGCAGCGAAGAAACCACTTCAGGGATAAAAAAATCGGATCCACGGAACTTCTCCGCAATGCGCTTACTTATAGGGATGA